>SXYU01000068.1 GCA_005788235.1 Cytophagales bacterium | reverse complement strand
GACTCAAAAAGTCAGATAGACTGCCCTTTTTGGGATTGTAAAAATTCCTGTAGAACCCGATGAACAGGGGATTGTTGGAGGCACTTAGGTTGAATCGAAGCATTTTCCAGCGCTGCTGAAGGTTTCTTTTCAAGGACTGGATTGGCGAAGAGTTCGTAGCCATAATGCTTTTGGGTGGAGGCACAGAAACCTCCCTTTAAAATTACCATTTTTTATGAAATTTGAGGAGTCTCCTAGGCATTCACATTTTGGTTACCTTTAGCCCTGCAAATCGACTCCAAGCATGGGTAGAAGCCTTGTCTTCTTTTTTCTTTCCTTTTTTTTGACAGGAATTCTCCCGGCCCAAAGCAAATGGGACAGCAGCTATGTAGCAGCCGATGCAGATGTGCTTGTGCTGCGGACTTACCTGTCACGCAAGTTCACATCGCTTTACTTCCCTAGTGAAGACCTTCGGTATCAGCCCAACAGTGGATTGAATGTGGGCATTGGATTTACTTATCAAAATTTCACCCTCAATCTGGCCTTCCCACCAGGCTTTTTGAATCGAAGTAGAGAACCCGATTTCCCCCGATTTCTGGACCTTCAGGGTCATATTTATCCGAGAAACTGGGTGATTGATTTTTTCGGACAGTTTTACAAGGGGTACCGAATTCCAGATGGAATCGGTGGGGGGCAATCCTACTTACGCCCGGACTTGGAGGTGCTCAAAGTCGGGATTCATGCCAATTACATTTTTAAGGGAGATAAAATCTCTTTACCAGCAGCAGTTCATCAGTCTGGAATTCAAAAAAAGTCCGCGATTTCACCACTTCTAGGTTTTGAGATCTACCGAGTCCAAGTGGCTGGGGATTCGTTGATTTTTCCCACCAAGCTCGACCCAAAGCAGAATTACCTTCAAGCTGATTTTATCCAACTCGGACCCAATGCAGGTTTGATCGGTGCCTTGGTGCTTGGAAAGGGATTTTTTGCTGCCGGGACTTTCACTGGAAATCTAGTAGTAGGATCTACCTGGAATTCAGATTCGGCCAGAGCAAATTGGAATCTGAGTTGGGGCTATCATGCACGGGCCTACTTGGGCTATAATGGTCTACGGTTTGGGGTAAATGTAAACTATGTGTACAAGACCTTGGCGCTGCAGGCAGTGGAGGAGTGGACGCAAGAAGTGCAAACGGGCAACTACCGTTTTATTCTAGTTTATAAAATCCACCCTTCTGAAAAGTTTTCCTCCACTTTTTCAAAATACAATCCAGCTAGAATTTTTTTAAAGTAGCCGAAGAGTGGCGCGCAAAATTTTAACTTTGGGCTTTCACTAGACCCCATCCCCATGAACGATCTTTTTGGAATTCAGCAATCCTTAAAAAATCTTGGCATCCAGGAATCCAATTTGGGTTCTTCCACCGGTATACATTGGCTTGATTCAGGCGCCGCCTCTCTGGCATCTTTTTCTCCTGCCGATGGCAAAAAAATAGCCTCTGTGCAGTTGGCAACCGAGGAGACCTACGAAGCGGTGGTCGCCCAGGCGTTGGTGGCTTTTGAAACCTGGAGAACTGTTCCTGCTCCCAAGCGTGGGGATATCGTCCGAGAGATTGGTAATGCCCTTCGTGATGTAAAAGCTGACTTGGGCAAGTTGGTCTCTTACGAAATGGGTAAATCCTACCAGGAGGGTTTGGGTGAGGTACAGGAGATGATTGACATTTGTGATTTTGCGGTTGGCCTATCCCGACAGCTGTATGGCTTGACCATGCATTCTGAGCGTCCGGGTCACCGCATGTACGAGCAGTGGCATGCGCTTGGGGTGGTGGGGATTATTTCTGCCTTCAACTTCCCCGTAGCCGTTTGGTCTTGGAATACCGCCTTGGCTTGGGTTTGTGGAGATGTATGCCTTTGGAAGCCTTCGGAAAAAGCTCCGCTTTCGGCCATTGCTTGTCAGCACATTGTCGCTAAAATATTTGCTCAGCACGGCTTGCCGGAGGGGATTTCCAATTTGATCGTTGGGGATGCCGCCATTGGCGCCTTGATGTCTCAAGATTTACGCATTCCACTTGTTTCTGCCACCGGTTCCACCCGCATGGGCAAGCAGGTAGGTAAGGCAGTAGGCGAGCGGCTGGGTCGTTCCTTGCTGGAACTTGGAGGCAACAATGCCATCATCATCACGGAACATGCCGACTTAGAGATCGCAATTCGTGGCGCCTTGTTTGGAGCCGTAGGTACAGCAGGACAGCGTTGCACCACTACCCGACGCTTGATCGTCCAGGAAAGCGTATACGATACTGTAAAAAACCGACTTGCGGCGGCCTACGGCAAGTTGGTCATCGGCAATCCTTTGGATGAAAAAAACCATGTGGGTCCCTTGATCGATACTCAGGCAGTGGAGCAGTACCTTGCGGCTATCGCACAGGTAAAAGCTGCTGGAGGAAAAGCGGTAGTCGAAGGGGGAGTGCTTAGCGGAGCAGGCTATGAGTCGGGCTGCTACGTTAAGCCAGCCATCTACGAGGCAGAAAATCACTTCGACATCGTGCAGCACGAGACCTTTGCACCCATTTTGTACTTGATTAAGTACAGCACGTTACCTGAGGCCATTGTCTTGCAGAACGGGGTGCCGCAGGGACTTTCTTCTGCCATCATGACCACCAACATGCGCGAAGCAGAAGCCTTCCTTGCCGTTTCAGGATCTGACTGTGGCATCGCCAATGTGAACATCGGTACTTC
>SXYU01000004.1 GCA_005788235.1 Cytophagales bacterium | reverse complement strand
TCTATTGGAAAAAGGCTCCTATGACTGTGTGAGTGGATCTGCCGCGCTTGGACTTCTACTAGAGCGCTATGGATATTCCTTTGATGTGGTAGAAACTGATTACCATGTCTTTATTCAAGTATACCTTGCTGGAAAGACCTTAATTCTAGAAAGTACAGTTCAAGTAGGAGGCATGATCACCTCCTCTTCTGAGGTAAATAATTACTTAGCAGCTTACCTCAACGAGGGCATGCCTGTCGCACGAGATATTAGCGAAGGTCTAGCGGGAACAAAAGCAAATATTACAGACAATACCATTTTCCGTACAGTCAGCCTTAACGAGTTGGCGGGCTTGCAACATTACAACGAGGCTATTGTGCACTTCAATACTCAAAATTACAAGCAGGCGATTGACTTACTTTCCAAGGCCTACACGTACTATCCATCAGAGCGCATCGAAGGTCTAAAAGAGCTAAGCATCGACCTAGCCTACCATAGCTATGGCGTTGACATCCGAAAATAGGTTCAAATTAGCGCACTTAGTGATGGTGGTGGTGTCCTTCAGGCCCATGCGCGTGACCATGCTCTAGTTCTACAGGTAACGCTTCTCGGATAGTTACAATTATTCCTTCAAACTGCAGATCTAGGCCTGCCAATGGGGAGTTGAAATCCAAGTGTACGCCCATGTAATCCACTTTGAGCACCTCACCACGAAGGTGATTGCCCTTGTCGTCCTGCATCGGAATGACATTTCCTACCCGCAGTAGGTCTCTATTTTTTTTGCCTTCCTCTTTAAAATTGGCCTTGGGAATAATCACGCGCTTTGCATCGTCGTAATCCCCATAACCATTTTCAAAGTCAATAAATACCGAAAAAGAATCTCCTACAGATTTGCCTTCCAAGGCCTGCTCTAATGCAGGAAGCAGGTTGTGGTGACCAAAAAGAAAATAAAAAGGATCCTGCTCCGTCACAGTCTCATACCAGCGCATGCCTGTTTGCCCATCATCAACCATCAAGTTATAGGAAACAGCGATAACCACATCCTTTGTAGCAATCATAGGTAGAAATTTTAAGATTTAGCGAAATAGGTAGGTAACTGCAAGTTGCCCGACAAAATTAGTGCGGTCGTAGCCAGGCACAAACCATTTTTCAGGTCTGTTTTTCAAGTACCACTTGTAATTTAACGTATTCACATATTGGAATTTGCCTGAGACAAGTAGGTTTCCAAACTTCCATTCAGGGGCGAGAGAAAAAACCAGATCCACGTATTTGTTACGGAAATCCTTCACTTCCTCGTAACGGTAATAGTAAAAGTCATTGTTGTATTCGATACGCTCCAGCTCGATCCCTATTTTTTTCATCCCCTCAATCCAGGCTATGCCCGCAAAAATTTGGTTGCTGGCAGGGCCATTCCCTAATCCCAGCATCTGACCTCGATGTGTGTAGCCGTGACGCACGTGATCGTGGATGTACCAAGTTCGGAGTTGTCTGATATCTTCGCGAATGGTCTGCCCCGAAAAGGTCATCTCGGAGCTCAACTCCAAAAAGCGATTCTCTTTTTTCAGGTCCATCAAGTGCGAAAACCCAAAGGTAAATGCTCTGCCTGATTCGGGAGTAGTGATAAAATCAATGAAAGGGCGGTCGTTGTCTCGGGTGCCGAATTCCCCATAAAATTCAAAGCGGCCTTTGGGATCTATCCATCGGAAAAAGCCTGCGCTAAACTGCTGCCGCTTGGATTGGATAGTATCCAGCACCTGTTGGTTTTTTTTTCTTCCATTAAATACCGGAAGCACATCCTCTAAATCAGATACTTCGGAGCGGTATACATTATTGGTGGAACCATAACCCAAAAATAAGCCCGGCACCCACTTGGGTTGGTAGGTGAATATTACCCCTGAAAGCTGACGCGCACCATCCTGCTTTTTTGGATAATAAACATCCATCTGCTGAAAGTTATAATCAGAATGTGGAGGTAGAAAATTGGATGCTTCCAGCCTCCCAGTTAGGACTTGTCCTTCAAATGAACCAATGGCTGACTTAATGGGTCGACGTGTGTTCATCGTGTAGTGCAAAAAGCCCGGTGCGGAATTTCCCATCAGCAACGAATTTCGTCTTCCCGGTCCCCACCAGAGATTTTCGGTGGATACTCCCACAGAAATGGCATCCAAATTCAGACGGAAGCTGGATTGTCCTGGAACCAATTTTTGAAAGGCGCTCTCCCCAAAACGCTCAGGAAGGTCGATGCGGTTCAGGTATTCGTAATAGAAAAGGATGGTGGACTGCTGCTCAATAGGAAACCCGATAAACTCTTTGTTTTGGGCCCTTACCAGTTCAGGCTGCACCTGCAAGCTGAATTTCCACCATTCTATAAAAGCTCCCATGCTAAATACCTGCTGCATCCCGCGATTTGGAATCATGGCTCCATCGTTCGTAGCAAAGGGATAGTTGGAGGTATACTGGCTTTTAACTAAGGCGGGGAGGAGTAAAAATTTACCTCGCTTCCCGATACGTTGGTGGTAGCTTGAAGAGTCCAGATCGACCAAGCCCCCATCCAAATCAAAGCCATGTGCTAGGCCAAAAGCGGCCGTAGGAATCAACGGGCGAATCATAAATGAGGACGCCGAATCCACCTTGCCGGTCAACTGCAATCTCCGCAGATAGTCCTCCAAGGAAGGGGCACCCACAGCAATACTCTGAGCCTTACTAGTCTGACTGAATGATAACATCCCAAACAGTCCAATCGCCGCTAGTAGTAGTCGTAGTTGCATCAGGAGTTAGTTTGAATGGCTAAAATGGAAATTTTGGCAATGGACCAGGATTCATCACACTTGGGCCATGAACTATTGGTTTGCTTCAATTCATCCCGCATAAAAAACCGGATGGAGTCTACCTTGGAATGTTCAATGAGCTTCTCCACTCGGTAGCGGCTGGTGGTGGTTTGTCCTCCAAGGCACAAGCTTGGCAGGTTGGCTTCTATCGCTCCTGTTTTGGGGACATTCTGCCGAAAAAATTCATTAGGGTAAGACTGGTACAAGCAATAAGAAGATTCACAAGGGCTGTTCGAGAAGGTAGTGCGAACAACATCCACACTATCGATTCCCATAAACCAGTAATCCGGTCCAGAATAACCATCGTCCCAGTTGCCATCCCAGCTGTCGTGGATAAAAATCTCAGCAGTCAACTTTAAATAGTTGTGCGCAGGCAAGTCGTAAAGCGTAACCGCCACTTCCTCGTTGTGGTACCATCCTGCAATGGTATCGTTTCTCCAGATTAATAGACGCCCATTTTCAAAGTTGGCCAAGTCCAATTTTGAAAAGTTGTTGCTGTAGATTTGCACTTGATTTTCAACAGACTCTACACAGGAAACCGTTCCCAAAAGCAGTAAAAAAGCAAAAAGGCGAAGACTAGTCAGCAACTTTCCCATGGAAAAAGGGGGGATTAAAAATATAATTTAACAAAGAAACAAAAAACAAGGCACTTCTTACAATTTAAACAAGACATTCTCCCGATTCAATCCCTTCCTTCAAGACTAAAAGTTGTGCACTGTTCCTTCATTGAAACCGTGGCCAGCTGGTTTCAGTCAAAAAATAAAGGATAATCCCTTACTTTTACTTGTTCATTCGCTTTTGCTATGCCTCTTTTTACATTAGTAGCCGGTGCTCGGCCCAACTTTATGAAAATCGCTCCGCTGATTCATGCCTTGCAAAAAAAGCAAGCGGAAGGAGTAAGCGTTCATTTTCGCTTGGTACATACAGGGCAGCATTACGACAAAAACATGTCGGGAGATTTTTTTGAGCAACTGAATATCCCTGCTCCAAATGCAAACCTCGGAGGAGGCGGGGGCACACAGGCAGAGCAAACTGCAGCTATTATGGTGGCCTTTGAGCGGGAGCTGATGGACCATCGTCCAGAGCTGGTTCTGGTAGTTGGCGATGTCACCAGTACCTTGGCATGCTCCATCTCTGCCAAAAAATTACAAATCGATGTTGCGCATGTGGAAGCTGGAATCCGATCTGGAGACTTAAGTATGCCCGAGGAAATCAACCGCATGGTAACCGACTCGATCACAGATCACTTTTTTACTACTTCAGAGTTTGCAAATGCCAACTTGCGCACCGCAGGAGTGCCGGAGGATCGGATTCACTTTGTGGGCAACACCATGATTGATACGCTGCTGGCGCAGCTGCCGCATTTCAAAAAGCCAGCTGGAATGCCCTTCGATCAGTTGCAGGCAGGTGAATACTTTGTCATGACACTCCATCGCCCTGCGAATGTGGACCAGGAAGAAT
>SXYU01000067.1 GCA_005788235.1 Cytophagales bacterium | reverse complement strand
TTCTACATATCCATTTTTTTAGCTCAATTATGCCTATTTTTGACCTTTTAAAAACCGTTAAACCATGAAAAAACTTGCCGTATTTACGTCAGGTGGAGATTCTCCTGGAATGAATGCTTGTATTCGTGCCACCGTTAGAACTGCTATCTATCATGAACTTGAAATCTATGGAATCAATAGAGGCTATGAAGGGATGATTGAAGGGGACATCAAGCGAATGTATTCCTATTCAGTGTCCAACATTGTTCAACGCGGAGGCACAATCCTCAAATCTGCGAGATCTATGGAATTTTTAACTATTGAAGGACGAAAAAGAGCATTTGATCATTTGCAAGAACTTGGAATTCAAGGATTAGTAGCCATTGGTGGAGACGGAACCTTCACCGGAGCCAAGGTGTTTTTTGAGGAATTTGGAATTCCTACGGTAGGATGCCCAGGTACCATTGATAACGATATTTACGGGACAGATTATACCATTGGCTTTGACACCGCGGTAAATACAGCATTAGACGCTATTGACAAAATTCGGGATACCGCTGCTGCACATGACCGCGTTTTCTTCATTGAAGTAATGGGAAGGGATGCTGGCTTTATTGCCGTTGAATCTGGAATTGGAGGGGGTGCTGAGTTTGTCTTGGTGCCAGAAACAAAAACTGATATCAATCAAATTGTCAAGTCTTTAAAAAATCTTCGTAAAAGCAAAAGTTCAAGTATAATCGTAGTAGCTGAGGGTGATGAACTGGGTTCAGCACAAACGATAATGAATCTGGTAAAAGAAAAAATCCAAGACCCCTCAAAAGACTTTAAGGTGACAACCTTGGGTCATATTCAACGTGGTGGGAAACCCACCGCACGAGATCGTGTATTGGCAAGTCGCTGCGGAATGGCAGCAGTAGAGGGTCTAATTGACGGAAAAACCAATTGCATGGCGGGAGTCATGAACGGGCAAGTATTATACACTTCATTTGAAGATTGCATAGGCAAACCAAAACCAATTATTCCAGACCACTTGAAATTGATTAATCTACTAAGTATTTGATATGGGCTTCATTCCTTTGTTTTTGACTGCTTCAGGTGCATGCATGCTATTCTTTCTTACGGTTAGACAACACATGCTGGGGAAATTAACCATCCATAGAAATTTGGCCTCCCAGCTCGCTCAGGCTCATCCTGAGCTGGGAATTGAAGCTGGTGAACTTATAAATCCGGAGAAAATTCAAAAATTATTGAAAGATGAGTACACTGAAAAAGTGATTCCTCAAAGTAGTATCGAACTTTTGCGAGCCATGAAGGTCAATCAACACCAGTTCAATGCATTAATCAAAAAAGCTCCCTACAACTGGGTGGCTGCATTCGGGAGATTTAAGGCAATTTGATCGTTTAGGTAAGCTAAAATCTCATTTTCCTGACCGGGATGAAACCAGCGAATCAAAGGATCTTTCCTAAACCAGGTCAACTGCCTTTTAGCATACCTTCTAGAATTACGCTTCAACAACCTGATCATTTCCTTTTCATCGTACTTTCCCTCCAAAAAATCAAATATTTCCGTGTAGCCTAAAGTTTGAAGTGCATTCAAATTTCTGCTTTCAAACAAGCTCTCAGCTTCTTTAAACAAGCCCTCACGAAGCATCAATTCCATTCGTTGGTCTATTCGTAGGTATAACTCCTCTCGTGGTCTATCCAAGCCGATTTTTATAATTTCAAAGGATCGATGCACCTTATTTTTGATTCGGAAAGAACTAAATTTCAGACCTGTACCCCTCCAAATTTCCAAGGCTCGCATCAATCGCTGTGGGTTGGCTCGATCTACTTGAGCATAGAATTCCGGATCCACTTCTGCCACTACGGCTTGAAGCCAAGGCAAGCCTTTCTCTTCAAATTCTTGAATCAATTGAACTCGAATATCAGAGGAGACATCAGGAATAGTATCCAAGCCGTTGGCTATTACCGATGCAAAAAGTCCAGTTCCACCCGTCATCAAGACCACTTGTTTATTTTTAAACAAGCGATCCAATAGAATTAGGGCCTCGGCTTCATATTTTCGAACATCGTAGGAGTCCAGTATCGAAAGGTTATTGATAAAGTGATGAGGGACTTCCGCCAGCTCTTCAGTGCTTGGCTTGGCGGTACCTTGGTTCATTTCTCGATAAAATTGCCGGCTATCACAGGAAAGAATTTCCGTCTCGAATTTTTTGGCTAGCTTTAAACAAAGGCCAGATTTACCAACAGCTGTTGGCCCTACGACAAGAATTAAATACTTAGGGTCAGTTGGCATCACTAAAATATATAAAACTTAAAAGTCAGGAGGTTTGGGATGAAAAGCAAAAATATCTTGATTGTTGAAGATAAGGAACAAGAAAGAAAGCTTTTTGAATACTTGATTGGTCAAATCCATACCTTCCAAAGTTTTGATGCCTGCAAAGATGCTTTGGCTCATTTAGCTAATCAGCAACCAAATTTAATTTTAATTTCGGTTCAACTTACTGATTTAGAAACACTTTCATTTTTACAAAAAGTGAGGGCCTT
Source organism: Cytophagales bacterium (assembly GCA_005788235.1). Taxonomy (GTDB): domain Bacteria; phylum Bacteroidota; class Bacteroidia; order Cytophagales; family Cyclobacteriaceae; genus Algoriphagus. The sequence goes on along the minus strand of SXYU01000067.1, from coordinate 13,035 downwards.
GGTGGATTGTTCCTGCCTAGTTGTAGCACTTTCTCCAACTAAGGATCAAACTCAAATCGCATATTACCTTGAACAAGGATTTGATGATTTAATTTCAAAACCAATTCGTCCTAAAGAATTTATACTTAAGATTCAAAGCTTATTGGAAATGCAAGCTGAAGCAGACCTAAATACCCTAAAGAAGAAGGATTTAGCCCCAATTCTTAATCCAGAAGTTTACCAGCAACTACTTCGCTTAAGTTCAAGGGAGGTGATTCTACAGGTGTACTCTGAATTTGTACAGGAATGTGAAAGCTTAATTCAACTTTTAGAACGGAATCCTTTGGCGAAACCTTCAGCCGAAATGTTAGGAATCATTCATACTATAAAAGGGAATTCAGGTACCTTAGGGGCAGAAAAGATTTATGTAGCAGCGAAGCAAAGCGAATCCTCAGGTAGGCTTCAAAAAAGCATTGAATTTACTGAAAGTCTTCACTACCTTAAGGCTACTTTAGTAGAGTTTCAAGAATATTTTAAGAAAGAACCAAGTTTGTACCATGCACAACAAAATTAAAATTTTAGTAGGTGAGGATAGCTCCATCATTATCAACCTGACTAAAAGTGTTTTAGCCTTTGAGAATTACAGCATGAAAGCAGCTCGGAATGGCAAACAAGTACTTGATATGCTTGCAGCTGAAGATTTTGACTTGATTTTGATGGATATCACAATGCCTCAAATGGATGGCATCCAATGCACCAAGGAAATTAGAAAATTGGCTGATCCTATAAAAAATAGCATCCCCATCGTTGCGATTACAGGTAATGCCGCCAACCATACTCCAGAAGATTTTCGCAAATTTGGATTTGATGACTTTATCCAGAAACCTTTAAATTACGACCTAGTCTTAGCTACGGTTAAAAAAATCCTGAGTTAGTCCATGGTAGTCAAATACACTAAAAACTTTTTGGACAAATTGGAAAATTTGTTTGCAGCCTCCTCCTACCATCTCCGCTACGAAAAGGGAAATTTTAAATCTGGTTATTGCTTACTGAAAGAGACCAAAGTTGTCATTATCAATAAGTACTTTCCTTTGGAAGGGAAAATCAATGCTTTAATCGATATCCTTACTGAATTAGACTTTGATCCAAAAGAATTTAAAGAAAAAGCAAACCAAGATTTCCTTTCCGAATTACGCCAAACTACCCTAAAATTTTGATCATCACCTTTTTGGGAACAGGCACCTCCCAAGGAGTCCCAGTCATCGGATGTCCCTGCCCAGTGTGTCAATCCCTCGATTTTAGAGACCAAAGATTTCGAACCTCCATTCATGTAGCGGTTCAAGGGCAATCTTTTGTAGTCGACACAGGGCCTGATTTTCGGATGCAAATGCTTCGCGAGGGAATAAAAAGATTAGATGCGGTGCTGTTTACACACGAACACAAGGACCACACCGCGGGCTTGGATGATATCCGCCCCTTTAATTTTTACCAACAAGCTGACATCCCCATATTTGGCCAAAAACCAGTACTAGAACAGCTTCAACGGGAGTATGCTTATATCTTCAATGACAAAAAATACCCAGGCGTGCCACAGGTCTCTTGCGTAGAAATTGATCACCAGCCCTTTCAAATCAACGGCATAGGAATCAGCCCTATTCCGGTTCTTCATTACAAGCTCCCTGTTTTGGGATTTAGAATAGGTGATTTTAGCTACATCACAGACGCCAACCACATTCCTGAAGAGTCACTAGCCTTACTTGAAGGATCTGAAATTTTGGTACTTAATGCCCTACAAAAGGAACCCCACATTGCACATTTTACTTTGGAACAAGCGATAGAACAAGCACAACGAATTGGTGCCAAAAAAACCTACTTTACGCACATCTCCCATCGTCTTGGAAAGCATGCTGCGGTAGAGAAGGAACTTCCTGAAGGGATTTTTTTAGCATACGATGGACTAAAGCTGCACGCCTAGCCATGCACCTTACCTATCATTTCCTTCGCTTCCTCGCACCAGCACTTTCCGATTCTTTTGCTGGGAATACAATTGTTTCCTGCTTTTCACAAAACAAGGATGAACTAGTCTTGGAGACTGAAGGACCAGAAGGAACGCTTTTCATTAGAGCTCATTTACTCCCTCCTCATGTTTACATTTCCTTTTCAGGTCAGTTTCACCGGGCCAAAAGAAATACAGTCAGTTTATTTGATTCCCTACTCGGAGAGAAAATCCTATCCTGTAGGGCTTTTTTAAATGAGAGGGCATTAAAATTTGAACTTTCTTCAGGGAAAGTTCTAGTACTTAAACTCCACGGCAACCGCAGCAACTGTTTATTGTACCTCCCAAATGAAAATAAGCCCAGCCTTATTTTTAGAAATGTAATTTCTGAAGATAAAACCTTGGATTGGAAAAGTTTGGACCGTGAACTGAACCTAAGCCTAGAGCATTTTAATTTTTTGGAAGGAAACGTTTCACAGTTTTTACCTACCCTAGGTCCAATGCCTAGGGCTTGGCTAAAGGAAAAGGGATATTTGGATAAAACCCTTGCTGAGAAATGGAATTTGATTGAAGAGCTTTTGGATCTCTTGGATAGCCCGCTTTATTCTTTGGTAGAAAAAGATGGAGAACTGCTACTCAGCCTGCTGCCCGAGACCCAGGCAAAAGCTACTTATGCGGATCCCATAGTTGCTTGCAACGAACTTTTTTACCAGGCTTTGGTTTTGGGAAGTTTTGAAAAAGAAAAAAATAAGCTACTCAAATCCTATCAGGATCAACTAAAAAGAACCCTAGCCTATCTGAAAAAATCTACAGAAAAACTGCAAGAACTAAAAGATTCTCCCTCAACCTCCCAGCTTGCCGATGTGCTTATGGCTAACCTCCATGTGTTTGAGGAAACGAGTGGAGAGGTGGAACTTGCAAATTTCTATACGGGAGAAACCGTAAAAATAACCCTCAAACCCAATCAAAAGCCACAGGAACTAGCAGCATCCTTGTATCGTAAATCTAAAAATAGACAGCTGGAACTGGATCAATTGGAAAAGACGCTAGTTGCAAAAAATGAGCAGGCAAAGTCACTTCAAGCCCTACTTGATCGACTTGGCAAAGCTACTGATTTCCAAGGCTTGAAAGAATTCAAAAAAGAACACAAGGAAGACCTTCCAGCAGCAAAAAGTGAGGTGAGCAACCCCTTTAAAATATTCGAAGTGGAAGGATTTACAATTTGGGTGGGAAAATCTGCTAAAGACAATGACGAGATGCTTCGGAACTTTGTCCATAAAGATGACCTATGGCTCCATGCACGAAATGTTCCCGGATCCCATGTCATCATTCGAAAAAAAGGAATGCCTACTGTTCCTCAGCAGGTCTTGGAGCGAGCCGCCTCCTTGGCTGCTTTTTATTCCAAGCTTAAAACTGATTCGCTTAGCCCTGTGATCGTTACCGAGGTAAAGTTTGTACGAAAAGTGAAAGGCTCGGCTCCTGGATCAGTAGTAGTGGATCGCGAAAAAGTAATTTTGGTGGCTCCCAAGGGTCCCGACAAAGACACTGCGCATCTCTAATCCGATATTTCCGAAGCAAACTTTTTAGGTCTCATTACTTCAATTCTTAGTAAACCAGTAGCCTGTTCCTGCTTCTAGTATAAATAAGCAAGAACCTAAAGCCAAAATTAGCCTAAGTAAACGTCCCTACGTTTCTTTTGAACCAAGTTGCGGAACATTACCCCAAGAAGGCCACTGAATCCACCCAGAATAAAGCCCAAGACCGCAGTGAGGAGCACCAAACTAAGTCCTGAGCCAAGGCCCATTAATGCACCCATTTTGTCAGGTAGCGTACTGGAAGTCACTGCAGAGATGTAAACCGTCTGACCCAACCAAGCTAGTCCCATTCCTAGGCCTCCTCCAAAGAATCCACCCCATACACTCGGGCGAATTAAGACAGCCAATACAGCCAAGGCGATCATGACTACCCAGTAGGGAGTGACGATGTTTAAAAATACCACCAATAAGGCGCTCAAGAGAGTAAATAATAGAAATTTCATGGTTTGCCTTATTTTAAAGTTGTTTTGAACAATACTCCTTTTTGATCTTCCTTCTTTCTGAAATCAAAATCTACATAATCCCCATTCGCCCAAATAGGGATAAAATTATCGTAAAATCTACTTCCTGGATTACCTGATTGGCCTCCAGGGTAAATACCAAAGGCTTTGATAGTCGAACCTAGCTCCACCACCATTCGCCAACTAGCACCATGCCTGCTGCCTGTCGCATTTAGGATGCCTGAGCCACCTCCAGTGTTCACTCCTGCAACTGAGAATGCCTTAAAATTAGGAACTAGGTGCTGAATTGTTGTTTTTTTATAATCTGCCCAGCCATAATCACCCTCCTTAGCTTCCCAGTTCTTCATTGCTACGAGCAAGGAATCAAAGCCTACACGAACATGGTACTGAGCAGTTTGAATACCCTCCGCCATGTGCACATCAAAAACTGAATCTTCAGGAGAAGCGCTCATCAAAGCGATAGTTTGGTAGTTATTGGGCCGCATCACTGGTGCTCCTTGTTCCATTAATTCTCTCCAGATGCTTTCTGTAGTTTCAGCAAACCAAATGGAATAAAGTGTTTGCCCTTTTTTGGCGGGATCAGCAAAAAAGTCCCAAGCCTTCAAATCAGCTAAGTACTTTTGAGCTTCCTTTGAAGCAGATCCATGACCGGCTAGCAAATTAAGCATAACGGGTAAGGATTCTGCCGCTTGGAGATTATATGAATCATATTGCAATGCTTTCATGTCCGCCACTGTAATTTGTTCCATTCGGGAAAGCTCACGGTTCAGCCTGCGATTTCGATAATGCTCATACGAATGATCAAAAACGTAATAAGGATAGGTACTATCTACAGGGTGCTGGTTGGCGGAAGAAACAAACCCACGCTCAGGATTGAGCGTGTTGGCATTGTGTTCAAAAGGAATGTAACCTTGCCATTCCATTCGAGGGTCCGCACCATTCATAAAGAATTTGCCTTGCCCCTTCCATTTCAGTGGAAATTTGCCTTGAATTCGCATAGCAATATCTCCGCTTTTTGAAGCAAATACAAAATTTTGAGCCGGAGCGGCATACTCTTTCAAGGCTTCGGTGTAATCGGCATGGTTTTTTGCTTTGTTGAGCAGCATGAAGGTCTTCTGCTCGTTGGATGTGCCTTGATGAACGATCCAGCGCATCGCAAAATTAACATCCTGACGGTCAGCCTTGAAAGATTGATCGTAAACCACTGGTCCATAATGCGTATAAACAACTGTATCCAAAAATACCTCTTGGCCTTTTACTTGGATTTCTTCTATTCTAAACTCAGTAGGTTTCCATTCTTGGCCATATTTGTATGCTTTTTTGGAAGCATCCTGAAAGGTGATTTTATACCAGTCTCGAGTATCCCTAGTAGCATTAGTGACACCCCAGGCAATATTTTCATTGAATCCAGAAATAATCCCAAGCGCACCTGGGAGCGTTGCTCCTTTTACAGTATGAGTAGGCGTACTCAATTGCATGGAATACCATAAGGAAGGAAGATTCAAACTCAAATGTGGGTCATTTGCAAGTATAGGATTCCCATTTTTGGTTTTTTTTCCACTGACAGCCCAATTGTTTGAACCAGTTCCTTCGGTAGGCTGTGCTAAAGGTTCTAGTTGAAGGGTTTCTTCAGGATAATTTAGACTATCAGGTTTTGTAGGAGCCAAGGTTGTAAAATCCCATATACGCTCCTTTTCAATAACGGGGTCATTTTCATTTGGAAATTCTGGGTACAATCGATCCAAATTTACCTGTCCCAAGATTTTTTTGAGGTTGCTGTATTCCAAATCCCGATCACCAACAAGCATGTCGGACATGTATTTCAATAAGAGCAGTGATTTGTAGGCAGACCATGTTTCAGGCCTGTAATTTAATAGCTTATATTCTACAGGAAGCCGCGCATCAGTCAATTGGGCAATGTATTGATTGACCCCATCCGCATAAGCTTCAACCAAAGCAAGTGTAGCTGGATCTTTTTCTGTAAGGTAGCTTATCCCTTTTTCTGCACCATAGGCTAGGCCTTTTCTTCGGGTCATACGATCTAGTTCCAATGCCATAGGACCTACAATTTCGGAAAGCCTACCAGCTGCTGCACGGGTTTGAAATTCCATTTGCCATAGCCGATGCTTTGCAGTGATGTAGCCTTGGGCTCGGTAAAGATCTAACTCATTCTCCGCATAAATATGTGGGATAAGCTGCTCGTCATAGACCACCTCTACTGCTGCATTCAGGTTTTCTAAGGACAGGGTCTCCTCAGCAAGCTGGTCCTCGCTAAATGAATTTTGCCAAAACCCATGATTGGGGTCCAGCAAGGGTGCAAGGGGAGGAATCTGCCCAAAAGGAAGAGAAGCCAGTACTCCCAAAGCACAGGTAAGGATAAGAACACTTAAAAAGGAAATATATTTCATAGCAAAATTCGGGGGGAAGTGATCTTGGGTTACAAATTGTCACTGAAACATAGGAAATTTTAAAGTCAAAAAAAATCCCCGACCAACATGTCGGGGATTTGTATTCCTATTGTATTGCTATAGGGAGCTTTAATTTTTCCCAGCGCATGATCAATCCAGGCGAAGCAACAGCAAAGGATAAACTTTCTTGGCTCGTTTGTTCCCATTGCGGCTCAATCTCAACGCGCAAGACATCATTTTTCTCATTGTATTGAAAATGGCCATGTTCCAGATTCCAATCGGAATTAAAAATCACGGTCCATGTTCCGCTTTCTTTAGGAATGGTAAAAATTGAATATTTGCCTGCAGCGAGAGCCTTCCCCTCCACGGTAACGGCTTCTGATAAGTCAATATAGGTTGCCTCATTGGCACCAGTTCTCCATACTACATTGTAGGGTACAAGGTCCCCCCAGATGGTTCTATCTTTGATAGCAGGTGATCCATATTGAACCTTGATGCTTTTTCCAGCTACCTGACCTTCTACATTCAAGAGCGGACTTGGTCGCTGATCTTTTTCATTTTCTTCCAATTGTTCTTGCCCTTCTGAAGCACTCTTTTCTTCTGATTTGGGCTGACAGGCGACCAAAAAATAGAGTGATCCAATCAAGATTAAACCTAAATAATGCTTCTTCATAAGTAGAAATTTAATGGTTTTTTGCTTCCGTAAAAATAAATAAATGGATTAATTATCGAGACAATTTATACGAACCTTACCTACAAAGGGTTGAAAAGATGTGGGTGTTATTTTAAAACATAAATCAAATATCAGAAAATTTTTTACCCCTTTAAAAATAGCTCCCGAATGTGTTCGCTTTCTAAAAATTGAAAATTCTTAAGCCAGAGGTCATTTCTTCAATAAGCAAAAAAGGAAGGGAAAACACCTAGAAAAAAAGGGACTTTTTCTGATTCATTTTAAGGTAAATAACCAGTTAAAAAAATAAGCGTCACGTGATTATTGAGGAAATTTTCTCCAATTTTGAAAACCAAATTGATTAAGTCACCTCCGAACTATTCAAATGAAATTCATCACTGGGCTACTTGTAGTCTTGAGCCTGCTTGTATTTGGAAGTGTTTTCATCTCCCCGGAGGTATTCCCATATGTGGGATTACTGCCATTTTTAGTTCCAGTAGTCCTGGTTGCGAACATATTTCTCTTTTTTATGCTCGCTTTAGCATGGAGAAAGCTGGCATTTTTCCCCTTAGTTTGCCTTGCCTTAGGGTATAAATTTTTTCTAATCTCCTTCCAATTTCACCCAAAAAACGAGAATGCTGTTGGCCTTAAAGTACTTTCCTTTAACGCCCACCTTTTTAATTATAAAAATCCCCCTTCTGGTGCAGAAGATCCTACCGTGTTCTCATGGGTGAATGAACATCCTGCGGACATCAAAGTCATTCAGGAATTCTACCAAGATTACACGATTGAGAATAAGAATGCATTGAAGTTTTTGAGTAAAGAAGGGGAATTTGACTACACCTACCATCCCCTTCGCGGAGAACCCAAAAAACGATCTTATGGCATGGCCATATTCTCCAAATATCCAATAGTCAACGATGGGGTCGTATTTGATGAGAAATATAATAATGGTGCCATTTTTGCAGATGTAAAAGTGGGAAAAGACACTTTACGCGTGTACAATGTTCATTTGGCTTCCATGTCTATAGAGGCAGAAGCATTTGAGAATTACGACAGTGCGAAATTGGTCTACAAGCAAACCCTAGGAAAACTGCAATTAGGTAGTCTTCAGCGTGCCAGGCAAATGAATATCCTATTAGAACACCTTGCTAATAGTCCTTATGAAGTGGTGCTGATGGGTGATCTAAATGAGTTGCCTTACTCCAATGCTTACTTTCGTCTAAGTGAGTCACTTCAAAACGCCTTCGAGCTTGCTGGTAGGGGATTTGGGTTCACCTTCAACCGAATTCTTTTTTTCTTGAGAATAGACCACATTTTCACCACGTTAGCATTAAAGCCTATACAGTTTAAAACACACACTGAGGTGGACTATTCAGACCATTATCCTATTTCTGCTACCTTTACTTGGGATGGTTTTGAGCCTTAAATCGCTTTCGAAATTGAAATGGGGTTTTGGCGATTAATTCCAAATTTCAATCGAAACTAGAGTTTTACCTCAGTAGAAAAAATAGGCCAATTTCTTAACTTGCATCCTCAGTATTAATCTAAGCCTTTATGCAGCAATACCACGATTTGATGAAGCGAATCCTTTCCGAAGGAGTAAAGAAAACCGACCGTACTGGAACAGGAACTATCAGCGTTTTTGGACATCAAATGCGGTTTAACCTGGCAGATGGCTTTCCCGTAGTGACTACCAAAAAGTTACACCTCCGATCCATTATCATCGAATTACTTTGGTTTTTGAGAGGTGAGTCCAATATCAAATGGCTGAAAGAAAACGGAGTTTCCATTTGGGATGAATGGGCCAATGAAAATGGTGATCTAGGCCCAGTCTACGGCTACCAATGGAGACACTGGCCCGATGGAAAAGGAGGAGAAATCGATCAGATCAAAAACCTGATTCATCAAATCAAAACCAAACCAGATAGCAGAAGACACCTTGTAAGCGCCTGGAATGTGGCAAATGTGGATGAAATGGCCCTCCCACCCTGCCATACGCTATTCCAATTTTATGTGGCAGACGGCAAATTGTCTTGCCAGCTCTACCAACGTAGTGCGGATGTTTTTCTAGGAGTTCCTTTCAATATTGCTTCTTACGCCCTATTCACTATGATGGTCGCTCAAGTTTGTGATCTGGAGCCCGGGGACTTTGTGCATACCTTTGGTGATGCACATTTGTACCTCAACCACCTAGAACAAACAGAGCTGCAACTTAGTAGGGAGTGTAGACCGCTTCCTACCATGAAGATCAACCCAGCAGTGAAAGACATCTTTTCCTTCTCTTATGAAGATTTTGAATTGCAGAACTACGATCCCCATCCCCATATTAAGGCTCCAGTAGCAGTTTAAGTCTACATGCGTGGAACCTCTCCTTTTTTAAAGGCAACAAAAAATGCCTTCAAAAACTTTCTGAAGGCATTTTTTTTACATTGGGAGGATGCGGGGATTTAATTGCCCAACTCGTATTTGAGGGTTCTCCCCTTTTCCACTGCTGGAAGCCCTTCGGTCATCCAAAGCGGCGCAGGAGCTCCTTTTAAGTAATGATCAAAGAACTGACTCAAACGGATGGAAAGATCTTTTGCATTTTTGCGCTGCACCAAGTTGTGATCTTCTCCATTGTATTGGAGGAGCCAGGCGGGCTTATTGAGGCGCTTGAGCCCCATAAACATCTCTATTCCTTGGTACCAAGGCACAGATCCATCTGCATCGTTGTGCATGATTAAGACTGGAGTATTGACGCGATCCAAGGTAAATAAGGGAGAGTTTTCCAAGTAATACATTGGCTTTTCCCAAAGTGTTCCCCCGATTCGAGACTGAGTCTGCTCGTATTGAAACATACGGCTCATGCCCGTACCCCAGCGGATGCCACCATAAGCAGATGTCATATTGACCACCGGAGCTCCGGCTCCTGCCGCCTTAAAAAGATTGGTTCGAGTCATCAAATAAGCTACCTGATATCCTCCCCAACTTTGGCCTTGAATAGCCATATTTTCGGCATCTATACCTCCTTGGGAAATAACAGCCTGTACTCCAGGCATAATGCAATCGTAGGCACTTGGTCCTGGAAGGCCTAGATCATATTTGATGTCTGGGACAAATACAACGTAATCGTTACTTACAAAATAAGGGATGTTGATGGTAGAACGGCTTGGTGCAGGTGGACGGTAATTGTGAAGGGTCTCACTGTTTCGCTCATAGAAATAGACCATCATCGGGTATTTTTTTACCCCATCAAATCCTTCTGGCGTAAACAAGAGACCTTGGAGCGGAGTCCCATCTTGAGCCAAGTAGGATACCAACTTGACATTCCCCCATTTGACATTGGCCTGCTGAGGATTCAAGGAAGATGCTTTCACTAAGGAAGCGAAACTTAAATCGCTCAAGTAGAGGTCTGCATTCTCCACAAATGTCGACCTCCTTAAAAGTACCTGATTGGAATTTTCTGCCTTCTTCAGCCCAGCATAGCGATGGTCGGTGAGTAGCAGCTGCTTAGGAGGTTTTTTGCCGGCATGATCTCCAATAAAATATCCACTCTTCTTGGTTTTCTCATCGAATGCTGAGAGAATCAAGGCCTGTTTGGTATCTATCTCCACCTCATCTACCTGCAATCTTTCCCTGCGGAAAGTGATTTGCTTTTTTCTACCCTCTCCAGAAGTAATGTTTTGGGCGGCACTTGGATTACGAGGATCAATCTTCCAAATGTCAAAACGATCATTCACTAACAAGGCTTCATCTCCGGCAAACCATCCCTCTACCCCATAACTACTCGGTAAAGAAGGAGAATCATTCAATTCGTCGTAGAAAGGAACTGGTAACTCTTGGGTCAAATTGATTCTAATTTTTGACTTAAGGTCATAAGCCACCCAAGCACTATCTCGGGCTGCATACCAATAGGCATACTGTCCAGAAGGAGAAAGCCGTGCAGATCCCGAGGCGCTTTTTTCAATCAAATCCTTCTTACCTGTGGCTATATCCAATAGGTATAAATCTCTACCCAACTGAATATCCCAGCTGTAATTCCGTCTATATGGAGCATCTGTCCAGGCCAAAGCGATGCTTTTGGTGATTTTATTTTCCAATTGCACCTCATCCACCTCAGGAGTTCCCAACTGAACGACCTGCTGGTCCATCAAAGAAAGGACTGCCAAGTAACTCTTCTTTTCTTCCTGGGATTTGTTCTTTAATTGCATAGGTTGAATCTCAGCATCCTGCCAACCCCAGATATCGAGGCTCACGCGATCCTCATCTAGAAGCGTGGTATCATTTTCATAGGTATAGTCCCGGTATTCTTTTGTTACCCCAAAAAATAAGCGGGATTCATCCTCGGAAAATCTCAATGATTCTTCTGGACTGATGCGACTGTCCCTTAATTTTAGAACTGATTTATCGATTTCAATAGCCATCGCCTGCTTTTTGACATCGTAAACTAGCAGCTTATGGCTTGGCTTTTTTGCTTTCAGGGAGTCATCACTTGTTACAAATGATAGGTAGGCTGACTGCGGAGAAAATGCCATTAGGGTGTAGGCAGTCATCTTTTCGTGAATCAATCTTTGCTCTCCAGAGGTCAAATCAAGCAAATGGAGGGCTGCATTATCTTGCTTTTCTTCTTCAGCAAGCAGGTAATACAAGAAATCTCCATTTGGAGCAAAGCTGAAGGACTTCACCCGATCTAGCTCCCATTTTTTTGTCCCATCAAGTGATCTCACAAGCAATTTGGTACCGTCGGTCTTTTTTGGTTTTTCTACTTTCTTTGTAGAATCTGAGGGATTCTGCTCCTTGGGAGACTCCTTTGGTGCCACCTCCTTTTCAAAATGGATTGCGATCCAACTCCCCTTTTCCCTTGGGGTAGCAAAAGATTTTACTCGGGCGATTTTTTCCAATTTCCCAGTAGCTAGCTGAAGAATAAACAAACTATCCTTAGGCAGGTCTTCGGCCTTTTTCTTCTTTAGTTTGAGCGCATAGACCGAATCTTTCTGGGCCACGATTTTACCTACTGCATAGCCATCATCCACTGTAAACTGAAAGCCAGTACCTCTGGGAATTAGTTGCTTCTGAGCCGGAGTCTTGAATGGAAAAATTTCCACCCTTCCATCACCTTGTTGAGGCGAGATTTGGTAGCCCACATAGGCTCCATTCTTGGTGATTTTTTCAGCAGAGAGGCTTTCCCACTTATCGTAATCTGCATGGGTAAGTGCTCTTTTTTGCTGTGCAATTAGCGACTGAGAGATCAGAAGAAGGGTAATAACCCATCCTGTGGTACTTCGTAAGTTGATCATAAATGCAATTAATTACTTAGAGTAAATTCTTTTTCGATAAATCCTCCTCGTGTGGATGAAAGCTTAATTTTCCCTTTGACAGGGGCATCTCCTTTCACCTGTACGGTAAAGGTGGCTGTCTTCTTCTCGCCCGCACCGGTGTAGCCAGCGTAGATAGTCTTATCGTACAAGCTAGGCGTAACGATACGCACGGTGGCATTTTGATCTCCTTTCAGCAAGTCCTTGTCAAAATCCAAAGACACGCGATCCTCTTGCACGATTTTCACCAGTTTGGCCTGCTCCAAGGCTACGGGCAATTTCCCTGAATTGACCCATGACAAGGTCACTTGGTATTCGCCAGCTTTCAATTTTTTCACTTTCAAATCATCCACTACCAGCTGAGGCAGTCTCTTAGCCATAGCTAGGTTAAAGAGGGCTTGCTTTTTTGCCCAGCTTTCCAACTGCCAAGGCGGACCATTTTGACCAAAAAACTTGGGGTGAAAGCCGCCAAGCTCCACTTCACCCAATTCAGGATGCGTAAAAGCAGTCCAGACCTTAAATCCTTTACTTCCATTGGACTCATCATCCCACATCAGCCCGTCGTAATCGTCATAAATGCCATCGTTGTCGTAATCTTTCATGGCTCCATTGTTCCAGAGCTCATCCCC
>SXYU01000066.1 GCA_005788235.1 Cytophagales bacterium | reverse complement strand
CGAATGTGCTAGCCCTACCTGCTCGATTTATTTCCTATGAGTTGGCTGAAAAGATGGCTGAAGTTTTTTTAACAACCCCATTTGAAGGGGGTAGACACCAAAGCCGAGTCACAAAAATTGCCTGTTCCTAAGTCAAAAAAAGGGGCTTGATTGTAAAAATCAAGCCCCTTTTTTTTCTAATGTAGCCTTGGGGCTCTTATTTTTTATGATGATTGGAAATATTCAAAGCAAAATGATTTGAAGTTTAAGAATTAAGCTGTCGATAGTGGTCCGTCAGCAGTGGACGATTATCCGCAGTAATTAACACTTAATTTGAATCAGGGATAGGATTGAGGAAATCTCTTTATTTTTTTTCTGCTACCTGATCCGCAAGCAGTAGGGCAGTGTAAAGGTTGGCAATTTTACCAGATGAACAAAGTTCGTTGAATGAGCGCTCCCGATCGCCTACCCTAACTTGGAGGGGAATGTTGAGACCGGAATCTAATATCACGCGCTTTACCTGCACAGCGGTCAGTTGAGGATAAAGGGACCGTATCACTGCAGCCATGCCCGCCACTGCAGGAGCTGCCATAGAGGTACCCCCTTCTACGCCGTAATTTGAATTGGGGAGCGAGGAATAAATCTCATCTCCAGGAGCAAAAATATCCACCCGCCCTTTTCCATAATTGGAAAATGAAGCAACCATGTCAGGGCCATAGTTTGGCGTCAAAGCACCGACGGTCACGTAATTGTCATTCATCGGTGAGGCCATCAAGCTGTACTGATCATTCGGATAATTGCTGTTCTCAGGATTATCCAAATCAACCCCGTCGTTGCCGGCTGCATGTACGAATAGCACATCTTTCGAAGCAGCATACTGCAATGCTTCTTGCACCCAAGAGGCATTGGGAGAGAATTTTTTACCAAAACTAGCATTGATCACTTTGGCCCCTTGATCTACTGCATAGCGGATGGCAAGGGCAATGTCTTTGTCGTATTCATCCCCATCGGGAACGGCACGCAAAGCCATCAATTTCACATTTTCAGCTACCCCATTTACTCCTTTTCTATTAGACCGATTGGCAGCAAGGATCCCTGCCACGTGGGTGCCGTGACTCTCCTCTTCGAGTTGATTGCTTGGGTTTCCGTTGCCATACCCGAGGTCCTTGAGGTCGTAGGGATTATCACCCACTGGTTTCCTTCCATCAAATTCTAGATTAAGGTTGTATTCCATCTGGGATTGGTAATAGCTAATTCCTTCCTGTAAATCGGCCAAAGCAGAAGGAATATCCTGTCCCATTGCCATTACCTGAGTCAGCAGTCCGAGCACTTGTTCTTCCTCTTCACTTTGGGGCTTGTAGTTTTCAAGATCCTCTTGCGTATAATTTTTCTTGCGTAGTTTTTTTTGAATGTTCTGGTGGGCGGTGCTGACGAGTTGTTCGATTTGTTGGAACTGTAGGACTGAAGCTCTAGCCTCTTCCACCAGGGGTTCTAAGTGGGCGCTGGCCTTTTTCTGAAGTTCGGTATTCCCCAATTTTTTGGAGACAATCCGGACAAACTCCAACTGTTCGAAGTAAGATCCTCCAAGAAAGTTGTACCCATGCATATCATCTACATAGCCATTTTGGTCGTTGTCGATGCCGTCGCCAGCAATCTCCTTGGGATTTTTCCAAAGTACCTCTTTGAGATCCTCATGGGCAAGGTCGATTCCAGAATCAATAATGGCTACTAGCACGGGTTGTCCTTTTCTCTTTTTGATGAGTTCAGCATAAGCACGATCTACGCTCATCCCGGGTACAGTATCTTGGATAGGATCCAAATGCGCCCAACGCAGCGCTTCCTTTTCAGTCAATGGCCTAGTTCTAGAAACGGAACTCAAGGAAGCTGAATTTGGTAGCTGCGCCATTACTGTGCCACTAATTCCTGTTAGGCTAAGGATTCCAATCAAGAGGAAGTATATTTGGTATTTTTTCATAACGAGTGAAAAGAGTTGAGAATTGCTAGGTTAGGATCACTTTTGAGTTTTGTATTTAAGGGAATAGGTTCCAGGATTAGCTTCGGAGTAAAAGTCTTTTAGAGCGGGTAACTCCTCTAGCAAAGCTTTAAAATGGCCTTCTTGGTCTAGCACTTGCTTGGGCAGTTGGCGTCGAATCATTTGGAAGACTTGTGCTTTTTGGGGTAAGGTTTTTTCTTGCTGGAGGTAGCTTACGGACATGTGGTAATTCAAAAATGGCCCTCCTAACGAATGAGTAAGGTATGGGGAAGGGTTATCTTCCAAAACCATCAGTCCTGATTTTTTTGGAAGGGCTATTTCGTCTGGGGCAACTACAAAGTAACTGGTGTCGACAGCCGTTCGGGCAGCCCAATAGAATGATGTCAAAATCGGCGCAACCAACACTAATCCAAAAAATGCAGGTCTATTTAGAAATGTCCAGCTGAACTGCAGAAAAAACTGGCTGATAAAGTAACTCAGCGCAGGTAAAAATACGACGAGCTGGTAGGAGGCATTATTTTTTACAAGGAAAAACAGACCAGCAGAAAAAAGAAGCCAGATCACAATAAGCTGTCGCTGCTTTTGTTGATTGATGGTGGCACCACGAAAAAAGGAGCTGATGGTGAAGCCAATCAAGGCGAGCAGCAAGGGGAATGCGCCAGGAGCAAGCCAACTCAGGGAGGGCTGATATCCATAAATAGGGTAATTGAATACAATCGGCCACACTTGAAGGGCTTGTTCTAGCCCATCCTTCCAAAAATAAAAAACAAAAATGAGCAGGATGGGAAGTAAAAATCCCATGATCGATAGAAATAGTTGGCGCATGGTAAACCCAGATATCGCCAAACCTGTAAATGCGATAAAGGGAAGGAAAAAAATAAAATTCCAGTGGAAGCCAGTAGCTAACCCCCCATAAATCCCGATAAGAAGCGTGGATTCACTGCTTTCCTTTTGAAGTACAGTATGTGAGAATAGCTGTCCAAAAGCCAAGAGTAAAAAAGTACTCCCCAGTAGAGTTGGGGATAAGTACATGAGGTCAAAAGAAAAATGAAACAAGGCAACCATGACGATGGCCGGCAGATAGGTGTTTTCATCAAATACGCGGTACTTGATTAAGGTGTTATTCCAATAGTATACCTGAAACAAAACAAAAACTTTTCCTAGCAGGACATAGGCAATCGGACTTCTTCCAAAAAGGAGATGGAGTCCAGTGAATACCCCAGCGGATAGCGGGCCGGTATCATCGATTACATCCACATAAAGTAGATACCCCTCGCTCAATCGCTCTCCTAAAACCATCCACATCAATGCGGGAGTCGTGCTTGGAAATAAGAAAAAAACCCAAGAGATTACACTAAACAGGATCACATAGAGTAGAATTCCAACTAGGCGAATGGGGTCGTTTACTCTAAAAAAATTGAACAAGGTGGGTAGAGGGGGATTTGGTTTTAACTCGAAATTAAAGCATGCCCAAGTATTTCGCTAAATTTGCATCATAAATACTTCAGATGGAAAGCAAAAGACAATTAAAATACGCAAAATTAATTCAAAAAGAGTTGGGAGATATTTTCCAAAAAGAGGCAAAGCACTTGGTAGGTTCCACTTTGGTGACCATTACTCGGGTAATGATGAGCCCCGATTTGGGATTTGCCAAAGCCTATTTCAGTTTTTTGCTGTCAAACCCAAAGGCACAATTTGATGCAATCAATAATCATAAAAAGGAAATTCGCCATGCTTTGGCAAAGCGCATCGGTAAGTCTGTCCGCGTGATTCCTGAATTGGCATTTTTCTCGGATGAGTCTGCCACCTATGCGCAGCACATGGATAAAGTGATTTCAGATTTACACATTCCACCTACTCCCGAAGAGGAGGAGGAGGATTAATAGCCAATTTAGCTCGTGAACACAAGTTCTTTCATTGCAGGCAGGTATTTCCGAAGCAAGAAGAAGCAAAACTTCATCACCATCCTATCCCTGATCTCGATGGTAGGCGTAGCCATCAGTACCATGGCTTTGGTGGCAGTGATGTCCGTGTTCAATGGGTTAGAGGATCTGATACGTGGACTTTTTTCAAGTTTTGACTCCGAGCTCCAAGTGACACCAGTAGCTGGAAAAAGTTTTGTGGCAACGGAGGATTGGTTAACTGCTATTCGAGAAGTGGAAGGGGTGGAGGTCATTACCGAAGTGATTGAAGACAATGCCCTCCTAGAATATCGAGGCAACCAACATATCGCCCGAGTCAAGGGAGTTTCTGACAACTACTTTGATCACGAGCGCTTCTCAAAAGGGTATTTTTGGGGAGATACTACCTTGGGAACAGGCATGCGGCCAGGAGCGATCCTTGGGCGTGGGGTAGCTTTTGCACTTTCGGTCAACTTAGACGACATCAATTCTGTCCTCAATATTTACTACCCTAAAGCTCCCAAATCCGCAGCTTCCCTAGATCTAAACCAACTCTATGCTGCAGGACAGGTAGAGCCAAGAGGATTTTTCAGCATAGAGCAGGGAGTGGATAACGAATACATCCTTGTTCCACTTGATTTTTTTAAGGACCTACTCGGTTACGGTCAAAAGCGTACTGCCCTTGAACTAAAGGTGTCCCCAGAATACTCCATTTCCACCGTACAGAAAGCGGTGCAGACACACCTGGGGTCTGAGTTTGCCGTAAAAAATGCCGATGAACAACATGCTACTCTGATTCGCACCGTGAAGCTGGAGAAGCTTTTTGTGTTTCTGACGCTTACCTTCATTCTAGCTTTGGCTTCCTTTAATATTTTCTTTTCCTTGAGTATGCTGGCGATTGAAAAGAAAAAGGACCTGGCAGTTTTGAAATCCATGGGTGCAAAAAACTCCTTGATCCGTGGGATTTTTCTAAAGCAAGGGGCCTTGATTGCCTTTTCTGGAGCTATTTTGGGTTTGATTTTGGGCCTATTTCTGGTAGGGGCTCAAGCAAAATTTGAGCTGATCTCCTTGGGCATTGCTTCTGGGGTGGTGGACGCCTATCCCGTGCGAATTCATTGGCCTGATTTGGGATGGATTAGTTTGGCAGTGGTAACGATTACCCTACTAGCCTCTTGGCGGCCGGCATGGATTGCAGCTCAGGTGGATCCCTTAGAGGAACTCTAACTTAGGGATTGGATACACTAAGACGAGCATTAGATTAAGTCCTTTGTACCCTTTCTTTCCTTTACCTTTTATAGTAATATGGCTTTATGAAAGAACCTATTTTTGATGTCGTCGTGGTCGGCTTGGGAGCAGTTGGGAGTGCAACCTTGTACCAGCTGAGCAAGCGAGGTATAGCTGCCTTGGGCATAGATCAATTAGAACCACCTCATACCATGGGTTCGAGCCATGGAGAAACGCGCATTACCCGTTTGGCAGTGGGCGAAGGAGAGGAGTATGTGGCCCTGGCCAAGCGTTCGCATGAGATTTGGGCCGAATTGGAAGCAGCATCTGGGCAGAAGATCCGAACAAAAACAGGGGGTATTCTTTTAGATTCTGGCCTAGACCCTTGGTCCAAACATGGAGTTGAAGGTTTTTGGGAGCGTACCCTCCGCTATGCTCAAAATCAGGAGATTTCACACCGAGTTCTGGAGGTTCAAGAGTTTAAGGAAAGCTATCCGCCCTTTCTACTACCTCCCTCAGGTAAGGTGTACTGGGAAGAAGAGGCTGGCTACCTCTTCCCAGAAGTAGCGATAAGGGTCCAGCTGGAGCAGGCTCAAAAACTAGGGGCTACCCTTTGGACTTCATCTAAAGTCACCTCTATTCAAGCTCAGGGAGTGTATTTTCAAATTGAAGTGGAGGGGAAAGGAATTTTAGCCAAACAGGTGGTACTTAGTGCGGGTGGATGGGTGAAGGATTTTTTACCGCTACCCATCCAAAAGAAACTTAAAATTTGCCGCCAAGTGCTGTATTGGCTTGCGATAGAAGAGGCACAAACCGATTGGCAACAGTACCCGATTTGGATGTGGGGTTATGGTCCTGCGCCAGAAGATTTTAT
>SXYU01000065.1 GCA_005788235.1 Cytophagales bacterium | reverse complement strand
TGTGGGATTTTTACCACCACCAAGTACATAACTTGAAGCAGGTGCATGCAGATCCTCATCCAGGAAACTTTATTATTCAAGAGGATGGAACACTTGGGATTATCGATTTTGGCTGTGTCAAGGTGATTCCTGAAGATTTTTACCAGGGTTATTTTGCTTTGATTAAGCGGGAATTGGTGATGAATCCGGAAGAATTGGATCAAATCTTTTATGGGCTTGAATTTATTTCTGATAAGGATACGGAGGAGGAAAAAGCCTATTTCAAAAGCATATTTACAGAAATGATTTCTTTGCTTGGTCAGCCTTTTCATGTGGATCACTTTGATTTTGCGGAGGACAGTTACTTCGAACAAATCTTCTTGCTTGGGGATCGGATCACCAATGACAAGATGTTTAGAAGTTCAAGGCAGGCGAGAGGCTCCAAACACGGTTTGTATATCAACCGTACCTATTTTGGACTCTACAATTTACTGAACCAGCTTAAAGCTGAAGTGGATACTACCAAGCCAGATTGGCTTAAATAACGAAAGGCTGTCGAGAGACAGCCTTTTTTTTGACTAAGGTGGATTTTCGCTCTCAGCTTGCAATACTATTGCTTGGGATAGCTCAAACGGTAAATGCAATTTGCGACATCATCAGAGATCAGTAGGCTGCCATCTTCAAGTTGTTGCACGTCTACTGGCCTTCCCCATGCCTCTTGGGAAGCTTGGTCAAGCCATCCAGATACTAGAATCTCTTGGCCAAGGGCAGTTCCTGTGCTATCTAATTTTACGACGACCAATTCATAACCTGATTTTTTGGTTCGATTCCAGCTACCGTGTTTGGCGATGATCAGTTGATTTTTATAAGAAGTAGGGAATTGATCTCCTGTATAAAATCTTAAGCCTAGCGGTGCGGTATGAGCCCCTAGTTTAGCTACAGGAGGGACGTAGAAGGAGGCCTCTTGCCCTTCAGTCCCAAATTCAGGATCTTGGACTGTACCCGCATGCCAGAAAGGATAGCCGAAATCTTGCCCAAATTCTTGAACCCTATTGAGCTCGCAATCTGGAACATCATCTCCCATCATGTCTCTTCCATTATCGGTAAACCACAGTTCCTTTGTCTCTGGATGCCAGGTCATTCCTACCGAATTACGAACACCATGTGCATAGATTTCTGGTTTCACACCCGGCTTGCTCACATCCAATCGGGTGATGCTCGCGAAAATAGGATCCTCGGAAATGCAAATATTACAAGGGGCACCTACCGGAACGTAGAGTAAGCCATCGGGTCCAAAGGCGATGAATTTCCATCCGTGGTGCGCTTCGTCAGGATAGCCATCGTAGACCACCTCGTAGGTAGGGTTTGTCAGGTTGTTTTCAATATCCTTGAATCGAAGAATCCGTGATACTTCTGCCACATACAGGTCTCCATCTTTTAGGGCAACTCCATTGGGCATGCTTAGGTCATTGGCCAAAACATACTTGCTATCTGCCTTACCATCTCCATTTTCATCTACCAATGCATACACATTTTTTTCCTGCCGATTGCCAACAAATACAATTCCACTTTCGGAAAGGGCCATGGAGCGCGCATTAGGTACTTCCGCCGCCCAAACCTCAATGGTAAACCCTTTAGGAAGTTGGAGTTTGTCCAATTGAACATCTGCTTTTGCATCCGTAATGGAAATTTTTTGACCAAGTAGACCGGTAGCTGATGCTGCTTTATCCTCTTTGCAAGCGGATAGGCTAAGTAGGAATACGGCAAAAAGAATAGGGAAGAAACGAAGTAGAGCGATCATTTGCTTTTATTTTGAGTAAATTTAATTTAATACTTCAGAGAATGATTCTAATTAAAGGACAGTATTGGTTATTTTTGCGCCATGTTATCGATTAGTAACCTCTCTTATTTTATTGGCGGCCGTGCTTTATACGAGAATGCCAACTTGCACATCAAACCAAAGGACAAAATTGGTCTTGTAGGCCAAAATGGTACCGGGAAATCTACCTTACTTAAAATCATCAACGGTGATTATCTTCCGTCCTCTGGCGATGTACAAAAGGCAAAAGATTGTACGCTCGGCTTTTTAAATCAGGATTTACTTTCCTACCAATCTGACGATAGCATTTTGGACGTGGCTTTAGCTGCCTTCAAAGAAACTTTAGCTATCCAAGGTGAGATAGAGCAGGTTTTAAAGTTAATGGAGACTGACTATTCAGACGAAGTAATCAATAAACTGGCTTTTTTACAAGATCGATTTGAGTCCAATGAAGGCTACACCATAAAGGCAAAGGCGGAAGAGGTGCTGGAAGGAATAGGATTTCAAACCAGTGACCTACAAAAGCCACTACGACAATTTTCTGGAGGCTGGAGAATGCGGGTTATGCTTGCCAAGTTGCTTCTGGAAAAGCCTTCACTGCTAATGCTGGATGAGCCTACCAACCACCTTGACCTTCCATCCATCCAATGGGTGGAAAACTACTTGAAAAATTATGAGGGGGCGGTCATTGTGGTGTCTCACGATCAAACTTTTTTGGACAACTGTATTAGTACCACAGTAGAAGTAGCCAACGAGACCTTGACTGCCTATGCGGGCAATTATTCCTTTTATCGAGAGGAGAAAAAACTCCGCATGGAACTGCAGCAAAACGCCTTTGAAAATCAGCAGCAGATGATCAAGCAAACTGAGAAATTTATTGAGCGATTTCGCGCCAAGGCAACCAAGTCCAACCAAGTTCAATCCCGAATCAAGGCCTTGGATAGGCTGGAACGGGTGCATGAAGTGGTCAATGATGAGGCTTTTGTGAACTTTAAGTTTAAGTTTTCCCAAAAATCTGGTCGCGATGTGGTGACTTTAGATCAGGTTTCCAAGTCTTATGGAGTGCTTACAGTTCTAAAAAATACCGTAGCACGAATTGAGCGCGGAGATAAAATAGCCTTGATTGGAGCGAATGGAAAAGGAAAGTCTACCCTGCTCCGTATCATTGCAGGCACGGAATTGATTCAGGGTTCCCGACAGGAGGGCCATAATGTTATCAAGTCTTTTTTTGCGCAGCACCAGCTGGAGGCATTGACGCTGGATAACGAGATCATTCAAGAAATGTCTCAGGCGGGAAGTAAGAAGACAGAAATGGAGTTGAGAGGGGTGCTGGGATGTTTTTTGTTTTCCAACGAGGAAGTGTACAAGAAAATCAAGGTACTATCAGGAGGAGAAAAATCTCGAGTAGCCTTAGCCAAAACACTAATCTCAGAGGCTAATTTTTTATTGCTTGATGAACCGACCAACCACTTGGATTTTCAATCGGTCAACATTCTAATTCAAGCCTTGCAGCAGTACGAAGGTACGTTTATCACAGTTTCCCATGACCGCCATTTTATCAAAGGTGTGGCAAACAAGATTTGGTATATTGAGCAGCATGAAATAAAAGAATACCCTGGTACCTACGAGGAATACGAGTTTTGGAGAAGTCAGCAGCTAGAGTTCTCCTCCGCACCTATTCAAAAACAGGTAAAGGCAGAAGTGGCTCCTCCGAAAAGTAAGGAAGACGCCCAGCAGGCCAAGAAAGAGCTTAAAAAATTGGAAGAGCAGTTGCAACTGATTGAAAAAGAAATCAGTCAGCTTGAAGAAAAAAAGGAGGAGTTGGAGGATAAACTAGCCGATCCTTCCTTGTATTTGGATGAGGCTCAGACTCAAAAAATCCAAGCTAACTACAAACAAGTGGATAAATCACTTGAAGTTGCAAATACCTCTTGGGAGAAGTTGGTTGATCAAATTTCCCAGCTTCAGCAGCAAGCCACACTCGCTTAAATTTCAATATTTTTATGAAATTACGGTTCATTTTTATTCTCTTCATCACCTTGACATTAAGGATAAATGCACAGGTTCTAGAAGATAAAGTATTCGTCGATCATATTTTATCGGTTCGTATCTTCCCTCAGGGTGCAGGGACAGAAAGCCAGTTACTTTCTCCTGTGATCTCCTTGACTGATTCAAAGTCTTTGCTGGTGTGGTTTGATGATTTGTCTTATGATCCCGAGTTGTATACTGCCAAATTGGTGCATTGTGATGCAGATTGGAAAAAATCAGCCTTAAAAGACACTGATTTTTCGCTAGCATTTAACGAGTACAATGTATTGGATTATGCCTACTCTGTGAATACGCGAGTACCCTATATCCGGTACTCATTCACCATTCCTCGCGTGAGTAAATCTGGAAATTACCTATTGAAAGTTTACAAGAACCGAGATGAAAACGCAGTCATCTTCACGCGGAGGTTTATGATCGTAGAGAATCTAGCTGTGGTCGGCGCACAATTGGTGCCTCCAGTGCAGACTGAAGATCGGCGGGCCTTGCAGCAAATCAATGCAACGGTGAATTACAGCAACCTAGAGGTAATCGATCCTCTTGCCCAAGTGAAGGTTTACATGCGTCAAAATCAACGCTGGGATAATGTTAAGTTCCTCTCCAAACCCACCTTTTTGAACCAGAACTCAAAGTTGATTCGCTACGAACCATTTGAAGGGGAGAGCACTTTTCGAGCGGGCAATGAGTTTCGATTTTTAGACTTACGGTTTATTCGCGCCACAGGCGTCAATGTGGCCTCGATCAAGGTAGAAGAATCGTTAATTTCAGCTGAGGCAAGGGTAGATCTTCCTCGTCCTAGTGGAGCTTATGCACAATATTTGGACCTGAATGGGCAATATGTAGTACAAACGAACGATAGGCCTGGAGGGGACCCAGAAGTGGAAAGTGAATACATCTATACTACCTTTTACTTGAATGATCTACCAGGAAAAACCATTAAACTGATGGGCGCTCTAAGTCAATGGGGTAAAGTACCTGAAGCTACCTTAGTCTATGATGCCAAGAAGCGTGTCTACAGCACCTCCTTACTTTTGAAGCAAGGATGGTATGACTACCAATATGCAATAGATCTCGGAGCTGGGAAATTAGATTTTGAGTCCTTAGAAGGGAGTTATTTTCAAACTGAGAATGAGTACGAGATTCTGGTGTATTACCGAGCACTTGGATCTCGCTACGATCAGTTGGTCGGGTATGTGTACCTGCAACCCAATAGGAGAAGGCTCTGATTAATTTTTCATTTAAAAAATCTGATTATCCGCAATCACGATTGTGACTCAGCTTGCCTATTTAATACTGCGGATAATCGTTCACAGACCATAGGCCACAGCTCACCTAATTGAACATCAGGCTTTTTTTGGTCAGTGGTTCAAAATCGGATAATCAGATAAAAAAATAACCCCCAAGATTTTCATGTTAGGGGTTAGTTGTTAAAGCCAGGAGAAAATTAAATTTCCTCTGAGGAAGCCTCTGTTTCTTCTTCTGTTGGAGCTACATTTTGTCTCACTCGATCGACAGTGGATTTGTAAGGAACAAATCCCTCTCTTTTGAATTTGTATGGCGTTGTTTTATTATCGGCAGGATGCGTAGCCAAGTCCATCATCCCAAAACCCTTGTGGGTAAAAGCACCTAGTCCACACTTAAATACGAAATCTTGTACTTCAGGAGCTGCGTAAAGCGTAAAAGGAAGTGTGTAGCCTCTGACTTCATATTTCACATCTAGGTCGTAAACGGCATAAATTCGTGCAAATTTCTTTTGCTGCTCTTTCAACTTGTTGACATAGACCATGTCTGGCACTACCTGGAACTTGAAAAAAGACTCCATTTGTTCTGGGGTATACCATCCTGATTTTTCCATTCTGGTCAAAGTTGATTCGTACAACAAATCAGAAAACTCGTCACTATCTGGATTGATAAATCGCTTCCCCGCTTCTTCATTGAATGCGGGAGTGATGAGCACCAAAGGAGAGATGCAGACAAACTTATTTGAAACTTCCAAAGTGGGTTCCATCTCTAGTTCGGTGTACTCTGGGGAAAGAATCAAATTGCCAAGCTCAATTTTTGGAGCTGCAAATACTTGTTCTAGCAAATAATCAATCAATTCTTCACTTTGAGAGGAAAGGACGAGTGTCACCAAACTAGAGTAGTAGTGTAACCCACTACGGCTGACCTTGGTCTGTCCCTTTAACCCCGAGAAATTAAAGAAATTATAGTTGTAGAAATCTTCCCTTCCTCCTTTGATGATCAGTCCTTTCAGGAATTGGGCCAGGATATACTGGTGATGGAAGGGCAAAAAAGACCCTTTGTTTTTTAAGGAAAATATCAGTCTAACTCTCACGATTATGAAAAATAAAATTAAATAATATAGATTCTGAGGACTCAGATTTTTAGTTTAAAACAATCCTTCAAAATTACATAATTTTTTCAGGAAAAATCAAACATTGAACCTAAAATGCATAATATCACCATCTTGAACAATGTATTCCTTGCCTTCGATGGATATTTTGCCGTTCTCTCTACAACCAGCTTCGGTCTTAAATTGTTTGTAGTCAGCGATTGCAATGACTTCTGCTTTGATAAATCCTCTTTCGAAGTCAGTATGAATCACCCCTGCAGCCTGGGGAGCTTTCCAGCCTTTGCGTATGGTCCAGGCGCGAACTTCTTGTACGCCGGCAGTAAAGTAGGTGATCAAATTGAGTAGGGTATAAGCACCATTGATCAAACGATTCAGCCCACTTTCATTAAGACCGTACTCACCTAAAAATAGTCCTTTTTCTTCAGGGTCATCGAATTCTGCGATTTGAGACTCTATCGCTGCACATAGGATGATGACTTCTGCGTTTTCCTCTTTCACCTTTTCCCGTAGTCGGTCGACAAAGGCATTGCCTGTATGAATACTTGATTCATCTACATTGGCCACATAGAGCACTGGCTTAATGGTGAGGAGATGCAGATCTCGTACGGCCTCTAGATCTTCTTTATCCACTTCAATCGCCCGAGCATTCAGGCCTGCTGTCAGACTCTCTTTAAATAGTAGTAGCGTTTCCAACTCTCTTTTGAATTTGGCATCCCCAGATTTGGCCATTTTTTCAATGCGCTGAATCTTCTTTTCAATGGACTCCAAATCCTTGAGCTGCAGTTCAGTGTCAATGACCTCCTTGTCGAACAAGGGATCTACTCCACCAGCAACGTGCACGATGTTGTCGTCTTCAAAGCAACGGATGACGTGAATGATGGCATCTACTTCCCGGATATTGGCAAGAAATTTATTGCCTAAGCCTTCTCCTTTGGAAGCACCTTTCACCAATCCAGCGATATCCACAAACTCAATGATCGTAGGTACTACCCGTTGTGGATTTACGAGTGCCTCAAGTTCCTGGAGGCGAGAATCGGGTACTGAAACTACCCCTACATTGGGTTCGATGGTGCAAAAAGGAAAGTTAGCTGCTTCAGCTTTGGCGCTTGATAGCGCATTAAACAAGGTAGATTTGCCCACATTGGGGAGACCTACTATGCCACATTGTAATGCCATTAATTCGTTGCTTTAATTTTAAATATTTTGTAGGACTTGTACCCACTGTAAAATTCCAAGACCGATACTCTGAAAATGGTGTAAACGGGTATGGCAAATATCATCCCTAGGATTCCTGCGATTTTTGCACCGGCAAAGATAATAACAAATATCTCAAGGGGATGTGCTTTTACTGATTTGGAAAAAATTACAGGCTGTAGCAGCACATTATCGGTGATTTGAACCACTGCAAAAACAGAGATAATCTTAAAAAGCAAATAATTATAATCGTTGTCCGTCACAAAATATCCTGTCGAAACCCCCACCACGATGCCGAAAATGGTGCCCAGGATTGGACCAGCATAGGGGATGAGGTTGGCAATTGCTGCAAATAAGGCAATGGTCAATGCGTATTCGACTCCTGCTAGGCTTAGGCCTGAAGCAGCTAGAAGAAAAATCGCTAAAACCTGAAGGAGTAACCCAAAAAGATAATTCGAGAGCAATTTTTCGACTTTAGTAAAGGTGGCTACCGATAGCTCGAAATAGGCATTTGGAATAAGATTTAATAGGTTTCTACGCAGAAGCCCATTTTCAAGAAGTAGGAAAAAAGTGATAAAGGCTACCGCCATTGTTCCTATAAATATGCTGCTAGTAACAGAGATCACGCCAGTGATGAATCCGCCAATATCAAATTTTTGAAGTGCAGTTTGTACGGAAAGGCGCAATTCTTCGAGGAGTATGCCTTTTTTATTTTCAATAAGTTGGTACTTCATCAAAAACCGCTCTAGCTTCTCAAGGGGAACTTCAAGTTGCAAGTAGATGCTTTCCAAATCCAAATCGCTCAGCAAAATGACTTGGCGATTGATTAATGGAAAAAATAGCAGTCCTAACAAGAATACAATAGAAACTACAGTGGCATAGGAGGCTAGAATAGCAATGCCGCGTGGAATGTGTTGACCTAGAATATGTACTTCATTGACCTTATTTGTGAGTGGTCTCAGCAGTGCAGCTAGAATGAGTGAGGTAACTAAATAAAGAGAAATAGCAGAAAAATTCCAACCAAACACTAGGAAAGTGGCAAAGAATAGAGTGAGGTAGACGAAAAACCGCTGCATGGTTAAAAAGAAAAGGAGGCATAAGCCTCCTCAAATATATCGGAATAGGATGTGTATCCCTAATGCAATTGTACTGGATTATTCCCAGCGCAAGTCATTGTTAAGTTCGTTTTCAGAATCTACATTTTCAAACTGCTCAAAGTCAAAATCAGGAAGTAAATCGTTTTTCACATGATCAACTGCTTCGTTCAATGCATTTACAAATTTGAAGAAATCTTCCTTGTACAAAAAGATTTTGTGCTTCTCGTAACTGAAGTTGTCTCCATCCATTCTTCGCTTGCTTTCGGTGATGGTCAGGTAATAATCGTTGCCACGGGTGGACTTGATATCAAAAAAATAGGTTCGCTTTCCTGCTTTTACTTTCTTTGAGAAAATTTCCTCTCGATCGTATCCTCGGTGATCTTCCAATGTTCTAGGGATTAAGTGTTGGAATGTATAAATAACGCATCTAAGATAAGCTAAAAGCAACTTAGAATTCAAAATCAATCCCTGCTTTTTTTTGAAAATCTGTAAAAAAAAGGGTATAAGTTGTTTTAAATTCGATATAAACCTCTTTGAGTTAAACAAATTATAGAGGTGTAATCGCTCTTCGATTTAGGGGTTTTGGAAGCTATTTACTTGAAATTTAACAGTATATCTTTTTAATCATTTGTGCTTTTTAGTAAAAAAGTAACAGAATCAAAAAGTAGGTTAGGTTAAAACTAAAAAAAGGCCGTCCCTTTCCAGAAACAGCCCCAAATCAGTTAGCCTAATGGATTAATCGCCGTGTAAGAATACTTTTCTAGCGAGCAGCACTTCTTCACTTTCTCGGTGGTCAGGATCATCTACGCAGCAATCAACGGGACATACTGCAGCGCATTGGGGCTCCTCATGGAAACCGTTGCATTCGGTGCACTTCTCAGACACGATGTAATAAAACTCATCGGAAACAGGGGTTTGTCTTTCCGTGCCAGCGATAACACTGCCATCAGGAAGATTGACTTCTTTCAAGTTAGTGCCTCCAGCCCATGTCCATTCTATTCCTCCTTCATAAATTGCCGTATTTGGGCATTCAGGTTCGCATGCACCGCAATTGATACATTCGTCCGTAATCATTATCGCCATAAGTAGTCAAATTTGAATACAAAGTTACAATCTCCTAAACACCTTCGCAATAAAAAAGTTGTCACACTAATTAATTTAAATTTATTCCGAGGGCTTTTTTTTTGGATACCTTTATAAAATGAATTCAGATTTTCCGCTTTCTGATCGAATTATAGCTTTTGTACAACTAGGAATTCGTATTTCTAATATTACTGAGAATGAAAAAATTCCTCTTTTTCAACAAGCGGAAAATCAAAACCCTTGGTTTACATATCCTGCGCTAGAACAAGCAATGACAGGTATTCGAGTGATGCTAGAAGCTAATGCCCTAGAAAATTGGCTTGCTGACTACGCACTTCTCGATCCAGTATCTCCAAAACAAGTTGGATTGATGCTTTCAGGAAATATTCCTGCTGTTGGGTTTCATGATATTCTTTCGGTATTGATTGTTGGCCATTCGGCAAGTATCAAACTAAGTTCTCAAGATACTGCGCTTCCACTTTGGTTGATTCAAGAATTGAAAAGGTTAGAACCTCGGTTTACAGATCGAATTCAAATCGAAGACATGCTGAAAAATAAGCAAGCCTACATCGCCACGGGTAGCGATAACTCAGCTCGGTATTTCAACTATTATTTTGGGAAGTATCCGCACTTGATTCGTTCCAACCGCACCTCTGTAGCCATTATTCAGGGGGATGAATCTAGGGCTGATTTGCAGGCCTTAGGATCCGATATTTTTGATTACTTCGGCCTTGGATGTAGAAATGTATCCAAGGTTTTTGTCAAAAATCAAGGGCAGCTGACTGACTTGCTCGATGCCCTCGAATCCTTCTCTTGGGTGGCCAATCATCACAAATACTTCAATAATTACGAATACAATAAATCAATTTATTTGGTCAATCGAACGGCGCATTTAGACAATGGATTTCTTCTGCTAAGTGAATCTAGTGAGTTGGTTTCGCCCATAGGAGTTCTTTTTTATGAAGTCTATGCTGAGGAGCAGGAGCTTAAAGCGAAGTTGGAGGACCTGAATACCAAGATTCAATGTGTAGTCGGAAATCAGATAAAGGGTCTTCCAAGTATGATTCCTTTTGGCCAAACACAATGCCCGCAACCTTGGGATTATGCAGATGGGGTAGACACCCTTCAATTCCTCATAAACCTCGGTGATTAAACGCTGAGTCAGTCTTTAGATCTCATTGAATCCAATTTTCAATGAGTTTTGGACGAGGCTAGTTCCGTATTCTACCTTCATTTGAGGCAACCCTTTAAGCGGAATGTTCGTTACCTTTTCTGTTGCTTTTTCCTATATTTGCAGTCGGAAATTTGAACCATTTACTTTATAAACTATACCAAACGATGGCTTTTGATATTGAAATGATCAAAGAGGTCTATGCACAAACACCTAGTCGCATTGCAGCGGCAAGAAAGGTAGTGGGCAAACCACTTACATTGACTGAAAAAATTCTTTACACTCACCTGAGTGAAGGGACTGCTAATCAGGCATTTAAAAGAGGAACTTCTTACGTTGATTTTCAACCAGATCGAGTAGCCATGCAAGATGCAACTGCACAGATGGCTTTGTTGCAATTCATGCAGGCCGGTCGTTCGCAAGTTGCCGTTCCTTCTACTGTGCACTGCGATCACTTGATTCAAGCGGAAATTGGAGCAGATAAAGACTTGAGTAAAGCAAAAGATAAAAATAAAGAGGTCTATGATTTTCTTGCCTCTGTATCCAATAAGTATGGGATTGGTTTTTGGAAGCCAGGTGCTGGAATTATTCACCAGGTAGTATTGGAAAACTATGCTTTCCCAGGGGGAATGATGATTGGAACCGATTCCCATACCCCGAATGCAGGCGGTCTTGGGATGATTGCAATTGGTGTTGGTGGAGCGGATGCCTGTGATGTAATGGCTGGATTGCCGTGGGAACTTAAGTTTCCAAAATTGATTGGTGTAAAGTTGACGGGTAAGCTATCTGGTTGGACTTCCGCAAAAGATGTGATTTTGAAAGTTGCCGGAATCCTTACTGTAAAAGGTGGAACAGGCGCCATCGTTGAATATTTTGGTGAAGGAGCGCGTTCCCTTTCTGCTACAGGAAAAGGAACCATCTGTAATATGGGTGCCGAAATCGGAGCTACAACTTCTATTTTTGGTTACGACGACAAATCTGCCGCCTACCTATCTGGTACAGGCCGTTCCGATATTGCAGCGTTGGCTAACGGCATTGCAGAGCACTTGACTGGAGATCCTGAAGTATATGTTCAGCCAGAGTTGTACTTTGATCAGGTGATTGAAATCAATCTTTCTGAGTTGGAGCCCCATGTAAATGGTCCATTCACACCAGATTTGGCTTGGCCAATTTCTAAATTCGCTGCTGCTGTTAGAGTAAACGGTTGGCCAGCGAAGTTGGATGTGGGTCTAATTGGATCTTGTACCAACTCTTCTTACGAAGATATCTCTAGAGCCGCTTCCTTGGCACAGCAGGCAGTAGATAAAAAATTGGTAGCTAAATCTGAATACACCATCACTCCTGGTTCTGAGCAAGTTCGCTTTACCGTAGCTCGTGATGGATTTTTAGACACTTTTGATAAAATGGGAGGCGTAGTCCTTGCCAATGCTTGTGGTCCTTGTATCGGCCAGTGGGCTAGGCATGGTGCTGAAAAGCAGGAAAAGAACTCCATCATTACTTCTTTCAATCGGAATTTTGCAAAGCGTGCGGATGGAAATCCAAACACACATGCTTTTGTAGCCTCACCAGAGATTGTAACGGCATTAGCCATTGCCGGTGACCTTACCTTTAACCCACTTACAGATTCCTTGACCAACTCTGAAGGCAACCAAGTTCGCTTGGAGGAGCCAAGAGGATTGGAATTGCCAACAAAGGGTTTTGCTGTAGAAGATGCTGGCTATCAGGCTCCTGCTGCAGATGGATCTTCTGTACAGGTTTTGGTGTCGCCTACTTCGGATCGATTGCAGCTTTTGGATTCTTTCGCAGCTTGGGAGGGCGTAGACCTTAAAGGATTGAAATTGTTGATTAAAGCTAAAGGAAAATGTACTACGGACCATATTTCGATGGCGGGCCCATGGTTGAAGTACCGAGGTCATTTGGACAATATTTCCAACAACATGCTTATTGGAGCAGTAAATGCCTTCAATGAAGCCACTAACACGGTGAAAAACCAATTGACTGGTGCGTATGGTGAGGTACCTACTACCCAGCGTGCCTACAAAGCGGCCGGTATTGGTTCGATTGTCGTAGGAGATGAAAACTATGGGGAAGGTTCTTCCAGGGAGCATGCAGCTATGGAACCTAGGTTCTTAGGCGTTCGTGCCATCTTGGTGAAGTCCTTTGCTCGAATCCACGAGACCAACTTGAAGAAGCAGGGAATGCTTGCGTTGACATTTGCGAATCCTGCGGACTACGACTTGATACAAGAAAATGATGTGATTGATATTGTCGGTTTAACCAGCTTTGATCCAGGCAAACCTTTGGAGCTGATCTTCCATCATGCGGATGGAACGCAAGACAAAATAGCGGCCAATCATACCTACAATCAAGGCCAAATCGAATGGTTTAAGGCTGGAAGTGCTTTGAATTTGATCAAGGTAAAAGCTTAACTTAACCTAAATTCAACTGAAGCCGTAATGAGTATTTCATTACGGTTTTTTTTACACCAATTTTCCATGCGAAGAATTCTTATAGTGCGTCTACTCGTTACTTTCTTGAGCTTTGTGCTTTTTCAATCTGCTTTTGCACAAAATGAATCCGACGAGCGATCCCTTCTTCAAGTTCAAAAAGGCATAAGTTTTACAAAAGATTCCTTATATAGCCTTAACCTTCGTTTTCGTATGCAAAACCGAATTGGCTTTCGGACAGAGAGTGGAGAGGATTTAGGATTTGAACAGACGGATTTTCGAATTCGTAGGTTACGGGTACGGTTGGATGGGTTTGTATTCAACCCTCGAATTCAATATTACATACAACTCGGATTTTCAAAATCGGATATGGATTTAGATGGGGGAGAAGTAGCACAGCCGATTCGTGATGCAATTCTCTATTACCACTTCAGTCCCAATTTTTACGTCGGAATGGGACAAGCCAAATTGCCTGGAAATCGGGAGCGAGTCATCAGCTCTGGAAATTTGCAGTTCTCTGATCGATCCATTGCCAATGCATTTTTTACTCTAGATCGTGATTTTGGAGTTTTTGCCTACTATACCGTTCCTTCAATTGGAAAGGCTGTTTATCAACTGAAAGGAGCGATTAGTTCGGGTGAAGGAAGAAACCCTTCGGTTGGAGACCGAGGGCTAAGCTATACAGGAAGATTGGAAGTCTTGCCATTTGGGAAATTCGCCAATGGAGGAGATTATTCCGAGGGAGATTTAGAGTTGGAACCGCGTCCTAAACTTTCCATTGGAGCCAGTTACAATTTTAACGAGAGCGGTTCACGGGCTCGAGGACAGTTGGGTCCTGAATTATATCAAAAGCGAGATCAACAGGTGTTTATTGCGGATTTGATGTTGAAATATAAGGGATGGGCCCTTTTGGGAGAGTATTTTTCTAGAAACGCTTCCAATCCAATCACCTCTAATCCAAATGGCCTCCGCCAAGCGGTTTGGGTAGGTACTGGTCAAAACCTGCAAGTAAGTAAACTGATTTCCAAGCACGGGGAAATGGCCTTCCGTTATGCTCAAATCACGCCCAAACAATTGATTCGAAACTTGGAAATGCAACGAGAGGAGACCACACTTGGCTACACCCAGTATGTAGGTGGTCACCGGGTGAAGTTGCAGGGAAATTTGGGTTATTCCTGGGCCAATAATCAAACGCTACTCAGGCAAACTTCAAACTACTGGTTTGGGCTTTTTCAGGTTGAATTTGGGATTTAAAAAGTCTTTTATTCCCTTAAAATGGTAGTTACAAGGCTCTTGCTTTAGTCAGGTATTCCTGAACCAAGTCCATATCGGGATGACTGACTGCCAATTCTTCTAAATAACTTAAAGCACTTACTTTGTCTCCGTTAAGTGTGTAATAGATACCCTTATTTCGAAGTGCAAAGGGGTTTCTGGAATCCATCGACAAACTTTGATTGATTAAAGCAAGCCCTTCCTCCAATTCATTGAGATAAAGAAGGTACAATCCGTGATTATTGTAAAAATAGGCCTGTCGGTTGTCTAAGGTTATGGCTTTTTCTACTGCCTGAACCGCTCTTGAATAGTCTTTTTCTTCAAAGTAAATCATGGACCGCAAGTTGTGTAGATTAGGCTCAAGCGGGTTTATCTTCTCCGCTTTCTCCAAGAGGGTTTTAGCGGCTCCATACTCCTTTTGATAGAAGCGAATTGTTGCTTGGTT
The DNA here is from genome assembly GCA_005788235.1 of Cytophagales bacterium. GTDB lineage: Bacteria > Bacteroidota > Bacteroidia > Cytophagales > Cyclobacteriaceae > Algoriphagus. The sequence goes on along the minus strand of SXYU01000065.1, from coordinate 17,518 downwards.
TACCAAGAGATCTGAATTTTTAGGAGCTAATTCGGAAGCTTTTTGAAAGGATTGTAGCGCTGCAGGATAGTTTTTGAGTTTCTCTTCGGTAAGGCCTACCAAAAAATAGGACCTCCAATCGGATGATTGCTGTGATACCATACGGTTTGCATCCTCTTTTGCATTGTAATTGGCACCAATATCTAAGTAAGCCAAACCACGTTGAAACACTGCATCTACAGCATTGGGGTTTTTCTGAATCGCCTTGCTAAAATCTTGAATGGCATCCTCAAGTTGATTCAATTGAAGATGTGCCATCCCCTTGTTGTAGTAAGCATCACTAAAATTAGAATCTAGAGCGATGGCCTCTTCATAAAATCCAAGTGCAGATTTGGGGTCATTTTCTTCCATTTTCTCATTGCCTTTGAGAAGGAATCTACCTTTTTTATCTTCAAGGGTATCGCATCCTATCCAAACTATTGGAATGAAAAGAAGGATTTTACTGATCAGGTTTTTCATCTTGCGGTGGTTTGTTTTTTTTTACCTTTACTTCTTCGCCCAAGAGCAAAGCATAGGGTTTGGTGGCATCGGAAAGGTCAAAAATTTCACGTAGAATTGCTAGGATAGGAATAATCAAAATCATCCCCGCAACACCCCAAATGGAGGCACCTAGGAGGAGTCCTAGAAAGGTGAGGAATGCATTCAAATTGACTTGACTACCTACAATCTTTGGAGTTAGGAAATTCCCTTCTAAGAGTTGAATGGCCTGATATGCCGCGAGAATTAACAAAGGTGAGAGCAGGTTGTCCATCGTCAAGAGGGCATAGCTCATGGGGAGTAAAGCACCAATAAATGGACCCACATACGGGATAATATTTAAAATAGCACCTATAATCCCGAAAAATACGGCATGATCTACCCCAATCAGGGAATAAGCGGTGATATTGAGTACTGCAAGAATCACCATTACCTTGCCCACCCCCGAAATGTAGTTCAAGACCACTTTCCGCAAGCGTATAAGCTGTGATTTGACTTCTGAAGGATCAGCATCTCGAAAAATGGAGATAAGTACGTTTACCAAGTGATCCCGGTAGAGTAAAAAGAAAAACATAAATACAGGAATCAATATAAGGCTGCTTAAGGATCCGATGGCATTGATTGCAAAAGCAGAAATACTGCCGCTATTTTTGTTGAGTAAACTGAGAAAGGCATCTGGATCCAATTGGTCTGCCAGTTTCTGTTGAAAACCTAGTTGTGTGCTAGTAAACTGGTCAACTTGTTGGATAACTGTGGTAATCCGTACCGATGCATCTGCAAAATCTGTAGAAAAACTAATTAAGTTACTTACAATAAAACTTAGTAAAGCAGCCACTAGGCCTACCATTAGCACGAGAGAAATTAGGCTTGAAAGTACTCTTGGAAACCGATACCTTTCTAAAAACAAGCTCATAGGGGTAAAGAGCACTGCGAAAAAAGCAGCCAATGCCAAGGGGATAAGAATTGATTTTCCTAGGATAAGGATAAAAATCACCACTATCAACAACGATAAAACGGCCAAAGCTTTGAGGTACGGTGGGAGTTGTAGGGTTTTTGTAGTCATAGAAATAAGCCCAAGTTCTGTTTTACAAATCGGTTATTTATTCTAGTACCAATCCACTACGCTTAAGTAGGGCATCTGGTTTAGGATCTCGTCCTCTAAATCGTGCATACAAGAGGGAAGGATGTTCAGATCCTCCTGCGGAGAGAATATTTCTTTCAAAGGAAACGGATGTTTCAGTATCGAAAACCCCCTTTTCTAGAAATAATTCAAAGGCATCCGCATCCAGTACCTCAGCCCACTTGTAGCTGTAGTAGCCAGCAGCATAGCCTCCCTGAAAAATATGGGAGAAACTCGTACTAATCCGAGTCATCTCCAACGAAGGCAATAGTTCGGTTTCCTTTAAAATTTCATTTTCAAAGGCTTTGATGTCCTGAATTTGGTCTGGGTTTTGACTATGGTAGGCCATATCAAGCAAAGCAAAACTTAGCTGTCTTAAAGTCATGTAGCCTTGCTGGAAATTGGCTGCTTTCTTGATCTTTTCTACTAAATCTGCTGGAATAGCCTCTCCAGTTTGGTAATGATGCGCAAAAAGATCTAGGCATTCTTTTTCATAACACCAGTTTTCAAAAATTTGGGAAGGGAGTTCCACAAAATCCCAAAATACGCTTGTGCCCGAGAGACTTTCGTACACTCCTCGAGCCAGCATGCCATGCAGTGCATGTCCAAACTCATGGAAAAGAGTGGTGACTTCATTGAAAGTAAGTAGGCTAGGGCTGGTTTTGGTAGGTTTGGTGAAATTACAAACAATGGAGATATGAGGTCGGTGATCTACATTTCCTTCCTTAAATTGGCCTCGATAGGAGGTCATCCATGCTCCATTTCGTTTTCCAGGTCTTGGGAAAAAATCGGCATAAAAAATGGATAGGAAACGATTTTCTCGATCGTAGACCTCATAAGCAGTTACTTCTGGATGGTAGACTGGAATTTCTGAATTGGCCACAAAGCGAAGGCCAAATAGGCGGGAAGCTGTTTCAAATACGCCTGAAATCACATTTTCCAAGCTGAAATAGGGCCGTAGCAGTTCCTCATCTAGCGCATACTTTTCTTTTTTGAGCAATTCAGAATAGTAGGCAAAATCCCATTTTTCTAGCACAGCCAATTGGTCAAGGTTTTTTGCCAATGCAGCAACCTCTTTTACTTCAAGTTGCGCTTTGGGTTTGGCCTTTTCCAAAAGCGATTGGAGAAAATCTAGGACAGTACCTGGGCTTTTTGCCATGCGTTCTTCCAAGGTAAAGTGGGCATGGCTTTCGTATCCCAAAAGCTTTGCTCGTTGCTGTTTTAAGGTGACAAGCTGCCGAATAATTTCTTGATTGTCCAAGTCATCTCCTTTGGCGCATTTCGTATTAAATGCTTTAAATAGCGTCTTTCGTAGGGCTCTATTTTTCGCATAGGTCATCACCGGAATATAGGAAGGATAGTCCAGAGTAAATGCCCAACAGTTTGAATACCCCTTTTCTTCTGCAAGTTGTGCGGCTGCATCCAAAGCTCCTTTAGGAAGGCCTTCAACTTCAACCAAATTCTCCACTAGGTGAACAAATTTGTTGGTCTCGGCCAACACATGTTCTCCAAATTGAAGGCTAAGTTGAGCTAGTTCTTGGTCAATTTTCCGCAGGGTATCGGCATCTATTTTTTCCAACTGGGCACCATTACGCACAAAGGATTTGTATGTTTTTTCTAAGAGAGTAGTTTGCTCAGCAGCTAGGGAAAGATGCTCTCGTTGTTCAAAAACTTGTGAAATGCGCTGGAAAAGTTCCTGATCCAATAAAATATCGTTGGTATGGGCGGTTAGCAGAGGAGAGATCTCCCGAGCTAATTTTTGGATTTCATCGTTGGTCTCTGCTGAATTTAGGTTAAAAAAAATGGATGAAATTAACCCAAGCTGCTTCCCACTCTTTTCCAATGCTTCCACCGTATTTTCAAAGGTGGGGAGTGTCACCAATTTGATTGCCTCAAGTTCTTTTTTTGCTTCCGCTATGGCTTCAATAAAAGCAGGTTGGTAATGGCTGGGTAAAATTTCAGTAAATGGAGCCGTCAAAAAAGGGGTTCTAAATGCAATAAGTAATGGATTGCTCATGAAATCTTTGGTGGGAATCAATTGAATTTATCTAAAATACAATCGCAAAATTACCGATTTATAGAGGATTTTAACCTGTTTTGCTGGCATTTTCCCTAGGAATTGCTAAAAAAACTAAGACCAGGAACTCCTGGCCTTAGTTGCTATTCGTGAAAGTCGCAGGTCATGGATTCCATGCCGATGGGAGCACCATCCGGGATGCTGAGCAGTTGCTGAGGAGTCAATTCCTCAGGAAGGCTAAGATAGGCTTCAATCTTTTGCTTCAGGTAATCCCGATGCGCTTGCATAAGGGTAGAGTATGAACCCGAGGTATTGCTAAGTAGGCGCAATTGATTTCGAACCAATGCACGAACTGTTTGTGATGCTCCTACATTTTTTGACAAGGCAATCAAGTGATCTACCAATTTGGCTTCAGTCATGAGTTTAATTTCTACACCAAGGCCTTTTGGCATGGAATTACTAAATACTTGATTGCTCACTTTCTCCAATACAGTTTCTAAACCTGGTAAGGATTTGTTTTGAAGTTGCTGCAAGTAAATTCGATTCGCTCTTCCAGGCTCAAATAGAAAGGTAAAGGTGGCGTCCACTACATTTTCCGCGGGGGCGATGGGATCAAAAACAGGTCCTGTACGGGACGGGAAGGTTTCTCGGTTTTTGCCGTAGCCATAAGGTCTTGGTGGAATTAAGGCCAAAATAGAGGTAGGAATTTCCAATTGTTCCCTGCTGATGGAAAGTAGAAGTGCATCCAAGGCCTCTTTTTGACTCTTAGCAGGAATCCATTCATGCGCAGTTTGGTTGTCACCTTTGACTTTGTAGGTATAGTCTAGTCCACCGACCAATTTGCTAGTAGCTTCCAGCTGGTAGCGGTGCATGAGGTATAGCGGCACGAATACTTCTTCCAAGATTGCTTGAGGCTCACCCGTTTTGATGGAATTGAGCCCAAAAGTTTTCATTCGGTTTTCGCGCAAGGTTAACATCCGCTTGAGTTCCTCTGGAGCAGAAGCGCCATTGTCCCAAAGGTGGGAGCGAGGATGTACTCCACTTGGATTTCTGGAATCTGAATCGGTAATAAACTCATATCCAGCAGTATAGGTAGCTTGGAGTGTTTTTTCTAGAAACTCTTCTTCGCTTTGATTTGCTGTCGGTTGTCCATAGCCGTAGGTGATGGCCAACTTGTCCCATTCTCCAATTTTCAAATCATAAGCATTTCCAAAATCAATTTCCCCTTTTTTATTTTCTGTGATCACTGGATGAGGGTAGTCCATAACAGAAGATCGCCCTGAAGCGGAGGTAGCATAGCTGTGTGCTAATCCGATGGTGTGGCCGATCTCATGGGCAGAAAGTTGCTTCAATCGATTCAATGCAAACTCCATCAATTTTGGATCTGCTGTATTTCCATCTTCGAAGGGCTGAAGTAGACCTTGGCCGATAAGGTAATCTTGACGTACTCGGAGAGAACCTAGAGATACTTGCCCCTTGATGATTTCACCAGTACGTGGGTCTTGAATACTTGATCCATAGGACCAGCCTCGAGTGGAGCGATGGATCCATTGAATTACATTGTAGCGTACATCGCTTAGATCCATACCTTCTGGGGCAAGTTCCACACGGAAAGCATTTTTAAATCCAGCTGCCTCAAAGGCTTGCGCCCACCAGTTGCCACCTTCAATCAGGGCACTCGCTACAGGCTCTGGAGTGCCACGGTCTAAGTAATAAACAATGGGCTCAACTACCTCAGATACTGCTGCAGTGGGATTTTTTTTCTCCAATCGGTGTCTAGAGATAAAACGCTTTACCAAAGGTTGATCAATGGGAGTAGTGTAATCTTGGTAGCTAATGAAAAAATAGCCAGCTCGAGGATCAAATTTCCGCGTCGCATAAAGCTCGGGTAATTCGATAAACGAATGCCTCATTCTGACCGTTACTGCATCAGGACTTGGAGTCACCGAACGCAAATTAGCACCTGCACCGGTTCCCGTAAGGGTAATGGTAGCCTCTACTTCTGTGTTTTTAGGGAAGTTTTTGGTGGTTGGGTAGTACAAGACAGAGCGACTTGCATCCACTTTGTAAGTGCCTTGCTTTGTTCTCGCTAGTGTTTCACTGACCCCGTGTACATCCTGTAGGAAAAAGTTAGTTGCATCTACGAGGTGGGTATTTCCTTCGCTTTTTATTACTTCAAAGCCCCATAACGTGGATTGAGCAAAAGCATCTTGAATGGATTTGGCCTCGTATGAATTTTTGGTGTAGGCTCGGTAGTCGTAATTTTTGTGCACCATCAGGATTTTATTTCCTGTCTTACGAAATTCTACCACCCGTGTATCCCCAAGTTGACCTCTATCCAATCCGATGTCGTTGGATCCAATACCCGCAGTCAATGCATTGACATACAGGAGCTCTTGGTTAAGTGTGGAGATTTCTAAGTAAATCTTTCCTTTTTCTTCATCTAAATAGAAGGGGATGAATCCGTCCTTTTTGATCATTTTGGAAAAATCTTGAGCAACTAGGCAGCTAGATTGTAGAAGCACTACAAAAAGTAGAATGCATACTTTTTTCATGGGATTACATTTTTTTGTCAATTTATCAAAAAGCCAGGTCGCTATCCTACCACTCCTAAAAAAATTAATGCAAGGCATACCGAAGTAGGAGGACCGAGTCGGTTTGTTTGGGACCAGAAATTTTCTGCATTCCTGAACTGATTGATTCTCGGTCTGTGTAATGGGTTTGGGCAATTCGAAAATAGGCAGTGAGCCTCGAATGAATTCGGTATTGTGCCAGCAAGTATTGCCTGCTTCCTTTTCCCGAGAAGGTAGGGATTGCAAAGGTGCTCACCGCATTTTGTTCGTAAGCATAGAGTCTGTTGTCAAAAGTTTCGGTATCAAATAAGGCCATTCTTGCGGTTAGTTTCCAGTTCCCTCTCGAATAGGAACATTCTTGAATGAGCATCCATCCCTGTGTTTTTTTCTGATCGAAGGATACCTGATTCCAAAGGATACGGGATCTACTGGTCAATTCAGTTGAAATATCTAGCTCCAAGCTTCCTAGAGCTTGACTTTTAAGTATCGTGCCGACCTGTTGGGTAGGTGTAAATTCTTCCGCTTCTGGGAGATTCCTTATTTTACGTTCCTGCTTAAATTGAACGAGTGCTACCCTGTTTTTTTGTGGCTGGTAGCTCCAGCGAAGCAGCCATTCCTGTCCATTGGATGGGGTAGATACCCTAAATTTTAGCCATGGAAAGGTAAAAAAGTCTACATAGGCATTTAGTTTGTGGTTTGCTGAAGGCTTAAGCTGAAACCCTAAATAGACACCTCGCTCGTTGCTAGGACGGGTGCCTTCCGCAAATGCGGTAGCATACAAACTATGGAAGTGTCGGTCATAGCTTCTCCATAGCAATGAAAAATCCACCGTTCTACTTAAGCTACTGACCAAACCCAGCACTGTTCCTTGTCCTTGACTGCTAGATCGAGCAGATTCACCAAAGAAAGCAAAATTCTTCCAAGAAAGGTTGGCATAGAGGCTGCCTACCTGATTGGATTGTCCCGAAAAATCAAAAGCATTGTAGCTGTTTGCATTTCGAATCCAGGGAATGCTAAACTGGCTATGCAGGAAATTGAGCCCTGCAGACCAGCGTCCTGAGGTAGCGGTGTACTGGAGGTTACTGCCAAGGTTGGTTTCTTGAACTTGATTTTTGGTGGATAGCTCAGTCATACTGCGATGCAAACCCGTTTGGGATAAGCTAGTTAATGTCTGTCCTGCCAAGCCTAGGGAGTCACTCGACTCCTTGACTTTTCCATCTTTGCCAATGGAAGAGATCAAGAGGCTACTTTGCCAAGGACCCAATTGCCTGGTCAATCCAATGCCTCTAAAAAAACCAGTTTCAATACTTGCTGTGTAAGGTAGAATGCCTAGGCTGCTTCTACGTACGGTGGGCACTGTTTCCGCACCTTTGCCCAAGCTAAATCCAGCACCCAAAACCAGACCCTGACCAAAGCTGGCCTGAAAATCTCCAAGGGAAATGGTTTTCCATTTTCCTAAGCCGTAGCGAGTGAGGTGAAAAGAGGCAAAATTGAATCCATAGCGGCTAGTTTTAGGGTCCCAGGTAAGCGCTTCACCTGCATCTTTCTCGAGGATAAATCCCAGACTGAAATCCTTGGCATGCTGAACTCTGAATCGCAAGAATAAATCATTTGGATCGCCCAGGTACCTACTTCTGGGATTGATGGTGCTGTCATTTTTGTTAAACCCTTGGCGTAATTCCATGGTTTGACGGTGGCGAAACACTAAGAAATTATTTTCTTCGCTCCGCAAGCGCTCAAAAAACGGTTTACTGCTATTTTTTGTCGTTTCAAGTGAAAGGAAAGGCAGGATGGTTACCAAAATTGTACTGTCCCAATGGGGAAGAGTTTGTAGTTCGTAAACCGACAGAAACTCTCCCCAGGTATTTCGGTGATCGATAAGGGCCTGTATTTGTGGTGGGGTAAGGAGGTAGGTTGCTAGTAATTCATCCGCAGTTACCCGGTTGATATCGAGTGGATTCTGGTATAGTTCTAGAAGCAATTCATACAAGGCTTCGTAGTCCAAATCCTCTTCTTGTATCGGGAAGAGTCGCTCCACGAGCTGTTGAATATCCAAGACTGGTTTAACTGTTTCCTGAGCGACTGCAGGGGAGGATAGCAAGAGAATTCCGATCAACCATCGAATAGTTTTCATGCCTAGCGCTTTAAAAAAACAGTTAGGTGGTGGGTTCTTCCTAAGGCTGTATTTTGTCCATACCCATAGTCTAGTCCGTAGTTTTTCTTTTGCAGTCCAATCCCAAAATTGAGAGCAGTGGGGTAGGAGTGAATGCCTGTGCGCAAGATGACCCACTTTTCAAGGCTGTATTGGAGGCCAAACTTAAAAATGGGTGGGTTATCTAGGTCTTTCTCAAGTTCGGCATGGATTTCCAAGTTCTTGGAGGGGAGGTAAGTAGTCCCCATTTGGAGTAGGGTGGGGAGACTTTGGTAGGAATATTTACTGATTTTGGCTTGGTTAATATTCGTGAGCTGCATTCCGAAGAAAAACTTGGGTCCTAATTCTGCCAATCCACCTAAAGAGAATTGAAAGGCATTCCCAATTCCAAAACCTTCAATATGGGTTTGAAACCAAGCTACCTTCAGCCCAAAGCTTAATATTCCTCGGGTGGTGCCTAGCCCTAGTTCTAGTCGATTTTGATTAAATAGTTCTCCCCCAAAACGAGCAATTCCAAAGCCGAAACTAGCCTTTGGTGTTTTGAAAATACCTGAAAGGGCAGCTGTGCTTAATTCTTGGATTCCAAATCGTTGGTCCACTGCAATACCAATCTCAGATTCAGTAATCCGGTCCATGGCCCCTACATTATTTGCTAGGCTCCAGGCATCTCGATGGTATAATTTGACCGTTCCTAGCCCTTGGGATTTGGCTCCGAATGCTTGTGTGGATAGGTCTATTTGGGCTGATGTGGGATAGGACCACAGCAGCCAGAAGCAAAAAATCAGGCTAGACTTCATTATAAAAGATTAAAAAGTATACATAAATCTAAACTATTCGATTGACTAATCCAAAAGGAAATGTCAGTAGGTAATCAAGTGAGGGTCACAAATCAAAGAGTAGAAAATTTGACAGGCCTAGGTGTTTTATTTTTTTGATTAAAACAGGCTAAAACTTAAGAAAAACAAGCACCGAATAATATTTTGAAAATTTTTCGCAATCGATTGTTTGAAGAGAAAAAAACATTTTCTACATTTCGGAGGTATTCATGAATTGAATATTTACAATAGGTTTAATAGGTTTGAGAGCAGGAAAAGGTCGGGATTTTATTCCGGCCTTTTTTTTATTTAGCTCATTTTCAAGTTATTTGAAGGCTAGGTTGAATCTCAATCTTTGGTTATGACTATTGAATACATTAAAGAGTTACTTCAGCAAGCATTTACCAAGGAATTACCGGGAAAGGATGCGCATGTAAAAATGGCTCCACAGCCGCTTGATTTACGGAGGTTTACTACGTTATTCTCCGAGCCACCTAAAAAAAGTGGGGTTTTATTGTTGTTTTACCAAGATCAAGGGGTAGTGTATTTTCCCTTGATCAAACGACCACAATACCCTGGAGTGCACGGTGGGCAAGTGGGCTTTCCTGGCGGTAAAATGGAACCCTCAGATCCAGACATTCTATTTACGGCTTTGCGGGAAGCAGAAGAGGAGATTGGCATAAAGGCAAGCAAAGTAGAGGTGCTTGGTCAACTTTCAGATTTATATATCCCAACGAGCAATTTTTTAGTGAGCCCTGTGGTTGGATTTGTGCTTGAGAAGCCAAATTTTGTTCCTGAGCAGCGGGAGGTAGCACGGATCATAGCTACTGAAGTGATTTCCCTTTTTCATCCCGATATTAAAAAACACACGCAGCTTCCAGTTGGTGGAGGATTATACTTGGACACTCCTTATTTCGCAGTTGAGGAAGAGGTAGTTTGGGGTGCTACAGCGATGATTTTGAGTGAGCTTATAGAGGTTTTGGATCAAATATGAGAGCTAAGGATGGCTTTTTAATCAATTCTTGGTAATGTTGTGTAGGATAACTTTAGGAATATGCAAGAGCAAACTAGTCCTATTTTGACCAATGATGCCGTAGTATTTGGTCTACTAATGGCCACTTTGGCTTTTATTTTCGTTTCTTCTTCCAATAAGCATCCTTTTTGGGTTAAGTTTTACACCTATGTACCTGCGGTGTTGCTTTGCTATTTTATCCCTGCGGTATACAACTCCATGGGATTGATTTCTGGGGAGTCTTCAAATTTGTATAAAGTAGCTTCCCGTTACCTACTACCAGCTTCTTTGGTACTTTTTACCATCAGTGTGGATTTGAAAGGTATCCTTCGCTTGGGACCCAAAGCATTGATCCTGTTCCTTACCGGAACAGTCGGAGTTATTTTAGGTGGCCCAGTTTCTTTGCTGCTAGTTGGTTGGATTCAACCTGATTTGTATGCAGGTACAGGTCCGGATGAATTGTGGAGGGGTCTGTCTACGATTGCTGGGAGTTGGATTGGGGGTGGAGCCAACCAAACTGCCATGTTGGAGGTCTTTGGTGCAAGTCCGGTCTTGTTTGGTCAGATGATTGCGGTAGACGTTTTAATAGCTAATTTTTGGATGGCCATTTTATTGTATTGGGCAGCTAAACCGGAAAAAATCGATAAACTTTTAAAAGCTGATACCAAGGCTATTTATGAACTCCGAGATCGAATTGCAAAAGCGAGGGAGGCTAGTGTTGCTATTCCCAACTTAACGGATATTTTAGTAATTCTAGGAATTGGGTTTGGGGTTACGGGGGTATCGCACTTTTTTGCTGATTTCTTAGCTCCTTGGTTTGAGACCAATCACCCGGAATGGAACCAATACTCCTTAAATTCGGCATTCTTCTGGATTGTAGTCATTGCAACTGCGCTAGGTTTGGTACTTTCCTTTACCAAGGCAAGGGATTTGGAAGGAGTGGGTGCTTCTCGTTTGGGTTCAGTTCTCCTGTATGTCATGGTAGCGACTATTGGGATGCAAATGGACTTGGCGGCTGTTCTAGATAATCCCATTCTATTTTTGATAGGAATAATTTGGATTTTGTTTCACATATCGCTGATGCTTTTCGTGGCTTGGCTGATTAAGGCTCCCTTCTTTTATGTGGCAGTGGGCTCCCAAGCCAACATAGGTGGTGCGGCTTCTGCACCCATCGTCGCTTCTGCTTTTGATGCTTCTTTGGCTTCTGTGGGGGTGCTTTTGGCTGTGCTAGGTTACGCTCTGGGTACTTATGGAGCATATATCAGCGGATTGATTATGCAGTGGATGTCCAGCTAACTCGGATATTCTCGAATTTTTTAAGGATAATATAGTTCGGGATTTGGCTAGTTTACCTTTAAAATTGGCTTTTAGCATTATTTTTGTCAAAAAGCTTTATCGGATGAAGCCAAGACTCTTTCTTCTATTTTCGCTACTGCTTTTGGGAGTTGGTCTTCAAGCTCAAGGTTTTTTAGCAAATAGATCTTCCATTTATGCGTATACGGGTACCTCAGGAGCGAACTTGAGTCAATTCAATGCACTCTTAAGTGACCGTGGAATACTTCCTATTCAGAATAAGTATAATTCTTTTGGGCTAGGTTATCAGGCTAGGCTGAATGATTTTATTTTAGGCTTTGAGCTATCCCAACATCAAAGTCAATCAGCGAAAATAGGGGAGCATCGCTTCCAATACCGTACCTCTCGTGCATTAGTGAATCTAGGTTACTCACTAACTGAAGAAGGGAAATTTCAGCTGATCCATTACCTATCCCTAGGCATGGGATACATGAACGTTCAACTGCTTCCAAAAGAGCAATCCATAAGTTTAGAATCCTTTCTAAAAAATCCTCGACAAGGATTTATTTTACGAGAAAATAATATCCATAATGGATCGCAGTATTTCGGTGATTTTCTGACAGAAATTGGGTTTCAGCTATCCTATGATTTCCTCATCCCCAATCGAAAGGAGGCGCTAATCGTGATGGCTAAAGCAGGATATGCTTTTAGTCCTTTTGAGGAAAGTTGGAAGATGAATGGATTGTCTTTTGATAATGCGCAAGCAGGAGCATTTTTTAGGGTTGGAACCGGAATCAGTCTTCCAGACCGGAATTTTACCTACAAGGATGCCACGATTGGGATTTCCATGATTCGGGGCTTCCACTTTTCGAAGCCAGAAAAGTTCAATACCTACCTTCAAGAGCAGGGTTACCAAGCCTTTGATGGTAGCCCCTCTCAGTTGGGGCTACGTATTCTGGGGGAAACAGGTGGCCTGCTATATGGTATAGATGTATTTAATGTCGCGCAAAAAGGCAGAGCAAGTACCATACAATCTCATAGTTTAAATAGCCTTCGAATCTATGCGAATGTGGGTAAAAAATTCTTTCAATATAAAAATTTGGGAGTAGGTGCCATGGCTGGTCTTGGGTATGGTAACTTGAGATATACGCTGCTTCAGGATGTGAAGCCTGATTTTCCTACCTTGCTTGATCAACGAAATTTTGATGGATACCTCCGGAATTCAGGAATTTTTCTCAAGCCAGAGCTGCTTTTAGAATATGGCCTGCCCATGACCAAAAGAAAGATTTTTGATGTCGTATTTTCCACCTCGGCGGGTTACGAACAGGCAATTCCTGGATTTAAGCTCGGAGGACTGTCCATGAATTCCTATCAGTCTGGACCATTTTTAACTTTTGGACTAGGGATCCGTCCCTAATATCCTTCTGTTTTTTTCAAAAAAACTATTTTTTCTGCGTGAAAATTAGATTGATCTTTCGGTTTTTTGGATTTTAGTATTACTTTTGCAGTTACTTATCGAGAAAGACCGAGGGATGGGCCCTTTGACGTCTTAGCAACCTGTAATCAAGGTGCTAACTCCCCTCTTGGATATGCCAAGAATAGATGAGAAGAACAGTAAATTGACCTACTTTTCTCCGTGTTTTGCTCGATTAGTTTTTTGAATGTAACCAACAATGAGACAAAACAGAACGGACCAACTGCTCCAAGCAGTTAAAAATAGGATTTTAATCCTAGACGGTGCCATGGGTACCATGATTCAACGTTACACCCTTACCGAAGAAGATTTTAGGACTCTAGCTTTAAAAGACCATCCCAAGTCTTTAAAAGGCAATAATGACCTCCTTTCCCTAAGTAGACCCGATATCATTCGTGCGATTCATAAGGAATACCTAGAGGCTGGTTCGGATATCATTGAAACAAATACTTTTTCAGGAACGACCATTGCTCAGGAAGATTATGGCTTGTCCCACCTGGCTTATGAAATCAATTTTGAATCTACCAAAATTGCTCGAGAGGTTGCAGATGCATTCACGGAGACTAGCCCAGACAAACCACGCTTTGTAGCTGGTGCGATGGGTCCAACCAACCGAACTGCATCTATCTCACCTGATGTAAACGATCCTGGATACCGTGCCATCACCTTTGATCAGCTAGCAGAAGCCTACGCGGAGCAGGTAAGGGGCTTATTGGATGGGGGTGCCGACCTAATTCTGGTAGAGACCATTTTTGACACACTCAATGCCAAGGCTGCTCTCTATGCCATTCAGGAAGTGTATGAGGAGCGAAATATTCCCCTAGACGCAAGAGAGGGAGGAATTCCAATAATGATTTCAGGAACCATTACCGATGCCTCTGGACGAACGCTTTCTGGACAGACCACCGAAGCTTTTTTAATTTCGGTATCCCATGTACCCTTATTTTCTGTAGGCCTCAACTGTGCCTTAGGAGCTAAGGAACTTCGACCTTACTTGAAGGTGCTCGCGCAAGAGGCCCCATTTTATGTGTCTGCCTACCCCAATGCTGGTTTGCCCAACGAATTTGGCGCCTATGACCAAGGAGCTAATGAAATGGCGGATCAAGTACGAACTTTTTTGAAAGAGGGAATGCTGAATATTTTGGGAGGCTGCTGCGGCACTACTCCTGACCATATTCGTGCTTTGGCACAGCTGGCAGCCGAATATAGCCCAAGACAAATTGGTCAATTTACGGAAGAGGAGGAGCAACATGCTTAAGCCTAACTATCTGAAGCTTTCTGGCCTTGAGCCTTTGGTATTTACACCTACGCTCAACTTTGTGAATATCGGCGAACGAACCAATATCACTGGATCCAAAAAATTTGCCCGCCTCATCCTCAATGGCCAATACGATGACGCCTTAGATATCGCTTTAGACCAAGTTCGAGGTGGTGCACAGGTTTTGGACGTCTGCATGGACGAGGGGATGCTGGATGGCGAGTTTGCTATGGTTCGCTTTCTCAACTTGATTGCTTCTGAACCGGAGATTAGCCGTATTCCAATCGTTATTGATAGTTCCAAGTGGAGTATCATCCTTGCCGGATTGAAGTGTGTGCAGGGAAAAGGTATTGTGAACTCCATTTCCCTAAAAAACGGGGAAGAAGAATTTATACAGCAGGCGAAGACCATCAAAAAATTTGGCGCTGCAGTAGTGGTGATGGCTTTCGATGAGAAGGGACAGGCTGATACCTACGAGAGACGCATCCAAATCTGTGAGCGTAGCTACCGAATCTTAGTAGATTACGTAAAGTTTAATCCGCAAGACATCATTTTTGATCCCAATATTTTCCCAGTAGCTACAGGGATGGAAGAGCACCGCAAGAATGCGGTTGACTTCTTTAATGCAACGCGCTGGATCAAGCAAAATCTTCCCGGTGCCAAGGTAAGTGGTGGCGTCAGCAACGTATCTTTTTCCTTCCGGGGAAATGATCCTGTGCGCGAAGCCATGCACGCCGCTTTCCTTTACCATGCAATCCAGCATGGGATGGATATGGGAATTGTCAACCCCACCATGCTCGAGGTATATGCCGATATCGATAAGGAATTATTGGAGAGGGTGGAAGATGTATTATTTGATCGTAGGGAGGACGCTACCGAGCGCCTACTGGACTTTGCTGAAACGGTGAAGTCTGCGGATAAAAAAGAAGTGGTGAACGAGGCCTGGAGAGCTGCTCCAGTAGCCAAGCGAATTGAACATGCCTTGGTGAAAGGTATTTTGGACTTTATTATTGAGGATACTGAGTCAGCACGCCTTGAATTGGTCAATCCTCTGAAAGTGATTGAAGGGCCTTTGATGGATGGAATGAATGTAGTAGGAGACTTGTTTGGTGAAGGAAAAATGTTCCTTCCCCAAGTAGTGAAGTCTGCACGAGTAATGAAAAAGGCAGTAGCCTATTTGGAGCCTTTTATGCCGCTTCCAGAGGAGGGTCAAGAAGCCTCTTCCCTAAAGAAAATCCTCCTAGCAACCGTAAAAGGAGATGTACACGACATCGGTAAAAACATCGTAGGAGTAGTTTTGGCCTGTAATAGCTACCAAATCATCGACCTCGGTGTGATGGTAGATGCACAAAAAATCATTGACGAGGCGATCAAAAACAAGGTAGATATTATTGGATTGAGTGGATTGATTACTCCTTCCCTAGACGAAATGGTCAATGTGGCTTCTGAAATGGAGCGCCAAGGGCTGACGATACCTTTGCTTATCGGTGGAGCCACTACTTCCAGAATTCATACCGCAGTGAAAATTGATCCTATGTATTCCGGTTGTGTCATTCACGTCACAGATGCGAGTAAGTCGGTTCCTATCGCAGGGGAGTCTATTTCACCAGAAACTAGCGAAAGCTACCGCATCAATCTGAAGGCCATATACAAGGCTTTGCGGGAAGAGCACGAAGCCAAGCAGGCGGTCAAGCAGTTAATTTCCTATGAGGAGGCCATGGCCAACCCGGTGCCAATCGAGTGGGCAGGAATTGCTCCTATGAAGCCAAAAGTTTTGGGTAGAACAGTGCTTGAGGAACTAGACTTATCGGTGTTGAGAAAGTACATTGATTGGACACCATTCTTCAGTACCTGGATGCTAAGTGGCAAGTTCCCAAAGATATTGGCCGATCCTGTGGTCGGAGAAGAGGCTACCCGCCTTTTTGCAGACGCAGAAGCCATGCTAGATACCTTAATCAAAGAAAAATGGCTCACTGCCAAGGCAGTATGTTCCTTATTTCCTGTGCAACGCGAAGGCGATGATGCCCGTGTGCTGAACGAAAAAGGGGAATCCATTACCAGCTTTCACTTCTTGAGGCAGCAGGGTAAAAAAGGCAAGGGAGTGCCAAATCGCTCCCTAGTCGATTACTTGCATCCTGACCAGCTGGACTACTTAGGTTGCTTTGCTGTCACCTCCGGGCTCGGCATGGAAACGAAGCTAGCCGAATTTCAAGCGGCAGGGGATGATTACAACGACATTTTGTTTAAGGCCTTGGCCGATAGATTGGCAGAGGCAGCTACCGAATACTTACATGAATTGACACGAAAGGAACTTTGGGGCTATGCCCCTCAGGAGCAGCTATCCAACGAGGCCTTGGTTAGCGAGGAATACCTAGGTATCCGTCCAGCACCTGGCTATCCAGCCTGTCCAGAGCACTCGGAGAAGCTGACTATTTCTGAATTGTTAGATTTAGAAAATACGATAGGAATTACCTTGACATCCAGCTACGCCATGTATCCGACTAGCTCAGTTTCTGGATTCTTCTTTGCACACCCCGAAAGCAGCTATTTTGGCTTAGGAAAAATTGGTGCCGACCAAGTAGAAAGTTATGCAAAGCGAAAAGGCATCGGTCTCCAGGCTGCTGAGCGTTTACTTTCTCCAAATTTGGCCTACACTCCAACTGCAATTCTTGAGACTATACCACAATGAAAATCACTGAACATATAAAAAACGCAAAAGGAACCCTCTTTTCCTTTGAAATTCTTCCTCCACTAAAAGGACAAAGTTTGAAGGAGCTCATGGAGGGTATTTCCCCTTTAATGGAGTTTAACCCCCCATTTGTGGATGTGACCTACCACCGTGAGGAGTACATTTATAAGAAGCATACCAATGGACTTCTAGAGAAGGTAAGCACGAAGAAACGCCCAGGAACTGTTGGGATTTGTGCTGCCTTGATCAACCGATTTGATGTAGATGCCGTGCCGCATGTGCTTTGTGGAGGCTTCACTAAAGAGGAAACGGAAAACCTGTTGATTGATCTTGATTTTATTGGGGTAGAAAATGTGCTGGCCCTTCGTGGGGATGCTCCTAAAGCAGAACGCTTTGTAGGCGAGCCTAATGGGCACTCGTGTGCTAGCGAACTCGTGGCCCAAGTGGTCCGCATGAACCCAGGTAAGTACCTACACGAGGAAACCGAGCCGAGCTTCCAAACTGATTTTTGTGTGGGCGTAGCGGGCTATCCTGAAAAGCATTTTGAAGCGCCAAGCCTCAAGTTTGACTTAAAGTATCTGAAAGAAAAAGTGGCTAAC
>SXYU01000064.1 GCA_005788235.1 Cytophagales bacterium | reverse complement strand
TGGATGTCGTATTTTTTGAGGAGATCCCAGTTGGCAGGACTAATTAGGTCAATGGCACCCACCCCCACGGACTTGATTTGGGCGCAGAGCTCTTCTAAGCTAAGTGGACGCATGGACCAAGCGCAAACGCCGTGGTTGATGTTGCCCTTGAGCGCAGGCGTTCCCTTTTCTTTGAAGTCAAAAGATGCTAAGGATCCCATGGCTGCTCCGCCAAGGATCATTTTTTTGAAGGAATCTCGTCTTCCTGAATTGAAAGTCATGTTTTATAGAGGTTAGTTTGGGCTTTTTATTTTTTCTGGTTTGAATACAGCTATGAAAAATAGGAAAACCAAGGCGGAAATCCCAGCGGGAATCAACCAAATTAATTTCCAATTGTGTTGCCCCGCCCCGATTAGGTAGAAATTGGAGACCTGACCTGCAACCCAAAATCCAAAACCCATTCCTATCCCGTAAGTGGCAAGGGTGATTAATCCTTGTGCGGCAGACTTGTATTTTTTCCCTGCATGGGCATCGGTGTAGATTTGACCGCTGACAAAAAAGAAATCGTAGCAAATGCCGTGCAGAATGATGCCGGCAAGCAGCATCCAAGTTCCACTTTCCGTATCTCCAAAGGCAAAGAAGAGGTAGCGGATGACCCAAGCCAACATGGCTACAGCAAGCGTATTTTTGAAGCCAAAGCGTGTAAAGAAAAAGGGGAGTGCCACAAGAAATAACACTTCCGATACTTGTCCCAGTGCCATTTTTCCGGTTGAGTTTTCTACGCCTAGCTCCGTCAAAAAAGGGCTAGCATTTTGGTAGTAAAAGGCCAAGGGAATGCAAATTAGGATGGAAGAGAGGAAAAAGATGGCATAGTTTCTATGGGTGAGTAGGCGGAGTGCATCCAGGCCAAGCACCTCTTTTAATTGAAATGGGCCATTTGATTTCGCTTGCGGGGGAGTGGTAGGGAGGGTAAAACTGTATATGCCAAGCAGTAGGGATGCTCCAGCTGCCAACTTCCAGGTGTTTTGGAGAAGTCCTTCACGCAATCCTTCTTGGCTATCCCATGCCAAAGCAGAGATTAGAACCCCTGCCGCTATCCAGCCAATTGTTCCCCAGATCCGAACTCCTGAAAATTCTTTTTCAGGCTGCTCCATCTGATTGAAGGAGATGGAATTGACCAATGCGAGGGTAGGCATAAATAAAATCATGTACCCCAACAGGATGGGAAAAAAAGTAGTAAAATCCACTGCCTGATGGAGTCCATACAGCATGATGGCTCCCACAAGATGGATAGTACCTAAAATTTTTTGTGCTTGAAAATAGCGGTCTGCGATCAGTCCAACCAAAAATGGAGCAAGTATGGCTCCGAGAGACTGGGTAGAAAATGCTAGCGAGATATCCTGATCTTTCGCTTGGATATTGGCGCCTAAAAAAGTGCCCATCGTCACGTACCAGGAGCCCCAAACAAAAAACTCTAGGAACATCATCAGCGAAAGTCTAATCTTGACAAAAAGGGGCATAAGCTGCGAGGGGTTAGGTTTGTACTGTTTTTTTGGAAGGAAAATTTAAAATTTTGATGTTTTTGCAGTAGTTTACCCATCTTCTTTGAGAATCTAAAGAAAGAGACTGAAAAGTTTTGATTGAGCCGTTTAAAGAACAGTTAGACTGCTGGTCATAAAACCGCTGTTTTAAGCAAGTAAAGCACGAAATTTCAGTACCAATCTTGTTTTAATTTTTCACCCAAAATCCAATTTAATTTAGTACCCATGTCGACTACAAAAAAATTGAAACTTGGCCTCGTTGGAGGTGGTCCCGGCTCATTTATTGGAGCGATTCACTTGAATGGGGCTTTAATGGACGGTATGTTTGAATTGGTGTGCGGCGCCTTCAGTTCCGACCCCGCCAAGTCCATCCAAAAGGGCAAGGAACTTCGACTCGATCCTTCCCGAGTGTATGGGAGCTATACCGAGATGTTTGCCAAAGAATCCCAGCTACCTGAAGGAGAGCGAATGGATTTGGTGGCTATTGTTACACCCAACAACATGCATTTTGATTCTGCGGTAAAGGCGCTGCAACATGGATTTCATGTGGCTTTGGATAAGCCCTTGACGCTAAACTACAAAGAAGCCCAAGAGCTGTATCGCATCGTAAGCCAATCCAAACAACGCTTTTTGCTCACCCATACCTACACGGGCTACCCGATGATCAAGCAGGCAAGACAGATGGTGCAAGATGGGATGATCGGAAAGGTCAGAAAGGTGTATGTGGAATATCCACAGGGCTGGTTGTACAAGCTCCTTGAAACAGAAAACAACAAGCAGGCAGAGTGGAGAACAGATCCGAAGAGAAATGGGCTTGCGGGATGCATGGGAGATATTGGAACTCATGCCTTCAATATGGCAGAATATGTCACTGGAGAAAAAGTTTCCAAGATCTGTGCTGACCTCTACATTAAGATTGATGGTCGACCTATTGATGACGATGGGGTGGTCCTGCTACGATTTGAAAATGGTGCATCCGGAGTATTGATGGCTTCGCAAACCGATACGGGATGTGAAAATAACCTTAAAATCCGCGTGTATGGAGAAAAAGGGGGCTTGGAATGGGAGCAGGAATTGAACAATTCCTTGACCGTCAGGTACCCAAATGTGCCTGCACAGATCTTCCGAGCAGGAACAGGCTACCTAGGATCCTTGGCGCAAGAAAATACCCGTACGCCGGCTGGACATCCAGAGGGCTATGTGGAGGCATTTGCCAATTTGTACCGCAACTTTGCGCGCTGCCTTTATGCTGATCGGGAGGGAATTACTCCAAAGTGGGAATGGGAAGACTACCCCGGCATTGAGGATGGGATCCGTGGGATGGCATTTATCGACCATGTCTTGCGGAGCACTAAGTCAGAGCAAAAGTGGACTCCATTTATCGTAGAAAAATAATGGGATTATCCGCAATTTCATAAGGGTATTAACAGGCAAATGAATCACTGCGGATAATCGTCCACAGATGACAGTCCACGGTTCACGGCCCACCTTATTGAACTTCAAAATCTGATTTCTCTGGTTACTAGCTAAGAAAGTAGAGAATTTTAAAATAGAATTAATTTAAAAATCAATTTCTAATTCGTATGAAAACAATTAAAGGACCGGGCATCTTTTTGGCACAGTTTGCCGGCGACGCTGCCCCTTTCAATAACTTAAAAAATATCTGCCGCTACATGGCAGATTTAGGATACAAAGCTGTACAAATTCCTTCTTGGGATGGACGCATGATTGACTTGCAAAAGGCTGCCGAAAGCAAAACCTATGCAGATGAAATCAAAGGGATTGTGGCTGAGACAGGAATGGAAATTTCCGAATTGTCCACCCACTTGCAGGGGCAATTGGTGGCTGTACATCCAGCCTACAACGAGCTATTTGATGGTTTTGCGCCAGCCAACCTCAAGGGAGATCAGAAAGGGAAGTCTGCCTGGGCTACCCAGCAACTCAAGTATGCGGCGAAAGCATCTGCTAACTTGGGACTCAATGCACATGCTACCTTCTCAGGGGCCTTGATGTGGCACACCGTCTATCCTTGGCCACAGCGCCCTGCGGGATTGGTGGAGACTGGGTTTACTGAACTAGCCAACCGATGGATGCCTATTTTGAATGCTTTTGATGAAGTAGGGGTGGATGTATGTTACGAATTGCATCCGGGTGAGGACTTGCACGATGGCATTACCTTCGAAATGTTTTTAGAGAAAGTTGGTGGACACAAGTGCGCCAATATTCTGTATGACCCAAGCCATTTTGTGTTGCAGTGCTTGGATTACTTACAGTTCATTGACTTTTACCATGAGCGCATCAAAATGTTCCACGTCAAGGATGCAGAGTTTAATCCTACCGGCAAGCAGGGAGTTTACGGAGGATTCCAGGGCTGGGTAGAGCGTGCCGGTCGATTTAGATCTTTAGGCGATGGACAAGTTGATTTTGCAGGAATATTTAGCAAACTTTCGCAGTATAATTACAGTGGCTGGGCCGTGTTGGAATGGGAGTGTGCCATCAAGCATCCGGAGCAGGGTGCAGCAGAAGGTGCGCCATTCATCGACTCTCACATCATTCGAGTAACTGAAAAAGCCTTTGATGACTTTGCAGGAACGGGTGCAGATGAGGCTTTTAATAGAAGAGTATTAGGAATTTAACGTATAAATCAAATCAAACCAATGAAACTAAATTTTCGCGCAACAAGTGTAGTCTTAGTTCTAGCAGGTTTTGCTTTTTCTTGTGGAGGGGCTGAGAAATCAGCTGAGACAAGTGCTGAGGCAACTGCTTCCACCGAAGCCGCCCCTGTGGAGGTTTCCTTAGAGGACAAGTACAAAGATGATCC
The DNA here is from genome assembly GCA_005788235.1 of Cytophagales bacterium. GTDB lineage: Bacteria > Bacteroidota > Bacteroidia > Cytophagales > Cyclobacteriaceae > Algoriphagus. Next base: position 4,583 of record SXYU01000064.1, on the reverse strand, counting down.
GGTGTATATCAAGGGATTGGAAAAAGTGAAGGGTTCAGACTGTACAGGATGCCACCAGGTAGACCGCAAACTAATCGGACCGGCTTATGCTGATGTCGCTGCCAAATACGAAAATACCGAGGCCAATGTGACCATGCTTGCCCAGAAGGTAATTGCTGGTGGTGTCGGTGTTTGGGGTGAAATTCCGATGGCTGCTCATCCAAATTTGACTGAGGAGGATGCAACTGATATGGTGCGTTACATTTTACTTTTGAGGAAATAATCCATGAAAATTAAACTCATTGCAATTCTCGCAAGTGCTGCCATTGGAATGGCATTTGTGCAGGGTGTAAAAGAAGAAAAGGCCCTTCAGCCTGCCCAAGAAAATGTAGCAGCTGACTGGACTCCACTCTTTGATGGGAAGACCTTTGCAGGTTGGTCCAAGTATGGAGGAGGAGCGGTAGGGAAGGCTTGGAAAATTGAGAACGGCGAAATGTACCTCGATGCAGCGAATAAAGCGAATTGGCAAAAAGGAGATGCAGGGGACATCGTCACTGCAGAGGAGTTTGAGAATTTTCATTTCAAGTACGAGTGGAAAATCGCTAAAAACGGAAACAGTGGGGTAATTTTCTTGGTCCATGAATCTCCGGAGTACCAATATCCTTGGCAAACAGGCCCTGAGATGCAGGTCTTGGACAATGCGGGTCACCCAGATGCAAAGATCATTAGCCATAGAGCTGGGGATTTGTACGATTTAATCGTGAGCAGCCAGGAGACGGTGAAGCCAGCGGGAGAGTGGAATCAGGCCGAGATTCGAATCAACAAAGGCAAGTTGGATTTCTTCTTGAACGGCGTGAATATCGTCTCTACTCAGCTATTTACGCCAGAGTGGGAAGCGCTGATTGCAAAGAGTAAGTTCAAGAGTATGCCAGGCTTTGGAAAGTATAAAAAGGGGAAGATTTCTCTTCAGGATCATGGTGATGTGGTGCATTACCGCAATTTGATGATCAAGAAGTTGTAGGTTGTACCAAGTACCGAGTACCAAGTACGAAGTACAATGTACCAAGTATCAGGTGCTAATTATAATGTAAAAAGACTCTTCTAGTAAACCACATAGGCACATAGGGCTTTTTTCTATGTGCCTATGTGGTTTTTTTTTCGAGACAAATCTGCGAAGAAGCATTGGATAATACCCTGTCGCACAAAAAAAAGCCTCAGATTTCCCTGAGGCTTCTAAATTTCCAAATCAAAAGTAATTACAAAATTTGATACACCTTATAAGAAACAGTTTCTCCTGGTTTCACTATGGTGCCTACACCCACACATACCGTATGATTCAAATAATCTAGCTTTTTAGAGTTCGTTTCAAAATAGGGAGTAGTTCTAAAGTAATAGGTGCCGTCAGCGTTCAACTTTAAATATCCCTGATATGACACATAGATATTTTCGCCTTCACTCGTTTGTAAGGACGCCCTTACATCTAGTTTATTGGTTGTTTCATTTGATTGAATTAGCCAATCACCTCCATTTGACAACACTTTTCCTTTTAGATTAGGGCCTTCAAAAAATCCATCCAATACAGGATAAATGGTTCTTTTACCGGCAAGTGTTTGACCAATTTCTACACCAGGTTTTAAGTTAAATGTTACTTCAAAAAGTAACTTACTTTCTAGTTCTTGCGCAACCGATGGCAGGCTAAAAATTAATAAACATACGATTCCAAAGATTAATTTTTTCATAAGATTATGGATTAAATTAAGCCGAAAAATAAGTATCTTTTTGAAACTTAAAAATAGTCTTTATTCATTATTTAGGAACTGGAGCAAAAAAAACACTGCCAATTTTATTGACAGTGTTTTGTGATCCCGCTGGGATTTGAACCCAGGACCCTTTTGATCGAAATCGGGATGCTTCTCGAAATTCTCTGGGACAGGCTTACCAGCTGAGCTACAGAATCGAACTCCATTGTATTTAAAATAAAAATCGTAAGGTCATTCCGCTTTTTATCGTGATCCTGTCAGGACTCGAACCTGAAACCTACTGCTTAGAAGGCAGTTGCTCTGTCCAGTTGAGCTACAGGACCTGGTGACTTCTTCTAGTCAAATAAAGTCGGGGTGGCAGGATTCGAACCTACGACCTCCACATCCCAAATGTGGCGCGATACCGGGCTACGCTACACCCCGAATTTTTTTTTCAAATAGCCATTTGCCATTTGAGGGATTCGAACCTACGGACTTCCCGCACCCTTGCGTGTCTTGTCTCGAAGAATTTCGGGAAGGTGATACCGGTCCATAAACTTTCTTTAACTCCTTGCGAGTTAATTTTGTGATCCCGCTGGGATTCGAACCCAGGACCCTCCCGATAAAAATCGGGATGCTCTTCCACCTGAGCTACTTCACAAATATAAATTAACTACATTAAAGTTAACTTGGTGATCCCGCTGGGATTCGAACCCAGGACCCATACATTAAAAGTGTATTGCTCTACCAGCTGAGCTACAGAATCAGTTACTTAATTTCCGTTACATGAACTTGCTTTTTGAAAGTTCAATGCCGTAATTGGATTGCAAATTTACGACTCTGAATTCTAAATGCCAAGAATCAATTCCATCTTTCTCATAAAAGTTTCCATATTTTTAGGATTTCTCTTGCAAAGTATTCATTGTCAGGCCGATGTGCCAAGACTTATGATCGCAGATTCCTTGTTTAATCAGAGAAGTTACAAGGAAGCAATGGAGATTTACGAGGTAAACTTCCAATCTGGGATTTATTCCACTTCCATGTTGCTCAAAATGGCCTTCATTGCGGAAGGAATAGGTGATAGCGAACGCGCTACGCTTTACCTCAGCAAATACTACGATTTGAGCCCCAACCCACAGACCATCTCCAAAATCAAAACACTCACCGGTCAAGCTGAATTGTTCGGCTATGAGGTAAGTGATGGGATGCGATTCGTTCTCTTTTTGGTAGAATACAAAGAGATTCTCGTGGGAGGACTCACCTTGTTTTTGATCATGTCCTTGATTGTGTTGTGGTCCAAAGGGAAAAAATTGAATGAGGGCCGCATTTATTGGCCTTCATTCATTTTAATTGCCATCATTTTTGCAAGTAACAACTTTTTGAATGGCCCTTCCACGGGCCTGGTGAACTCCAGTCCTACGCTCATCCGCTCTGAGCCTTCAGCGGGCGGTGATTTTGTAGAACTAGTGGAGCCCGGCCATCGTGTCACCATCAAATCTTCCAAGGATATCTGGTACGAGATCGAATGGAAGGAACAGATCGCCTACATCAAGAAAGAAGATGTGACAAGATTGTGAGCTTGAATTGTACGATGTACCTGTCTGTATTAGGTAGGCTTACTGAAATAACTAAGTGAAATACGGTAGAAATATACTTCGCTGCGCTTCGTAAGATAGGGTAGAAATAGTGTTGAGGACCCCTATTTCCCCGAGCTTGCCTGCCTTCCGCAGGCAGGCTCGGGCTATTTCCACCTTATTTCTATTCTATTTCCACTTTATTTCTTCCTAAAAAAAATGAAGCCCCGTATCGCTACGGGGCTTTTGCATTATTTCTTAGCGATATAGGTCACCAAGTCGATGACCTTGTTGGAGTAGCCCCACTCATTATCGTACCAGGACACTACCTTCACAAAGGTATTGGATAGCTGGATTCCTGCCTCTGCATCGAAGATGGAGGTGCGTGGATCGCCGATGAAGTCGTTGGATACCACCGCATCTTCGGTGTAGCCTAGCACGCCCTTCATGGTGGTTTCAGAAGCTTCCTTCATCTTCGCACATATCTCTGCATACGTAGCAGGCTTCTTCAAGCGTACAGTCAAGTCCACCACAGACACGTCTGGAGTAGGAACGCGGAAGGCCATACCGGTGAGTTTGCCATTCAATTCAGGGATCACCTTGCCTACTGCCTTCGCTGCGCCGGTGGAAGATGGGATGATGTTTTGTCCTGCACCACGTCCACCTCTCCAGTCTTTGGCAGAAGGACTATCTACCGTCTTTTGCGTAGCGGTAGTCGCATGCACGGTAGTCATTAAGCCTTCTTCGATGCCCCAGTTGTCATTCAATACCTTCGCGATGGGCGCAAGGCAGTTGGTGGTACAAGATGCATTGGATACAAAGGTCATGTCGGTAGTGTAGGTGTGCTCGTTGACACCCATCACAAACATCGGCGTGTCATCCTTTGAAGGAGCAGACATAATTACCTTCTTTGCGCCCGCATCGATGTGTCCTTGAGCAGATTCTTTGGTCAAGAAAATACCGGTAGACTCGATCACGTAATCAGCACCTACCTCACCCCACTTCAAGGAGGCTGGGTTTTTCTCTGCGGTCACGCGGATGGCATTCCCGTTTACGATCAAGTTGCCGTCTTTCACGTCCACAGTGCCCTTGAAGATGCCGTGGGTAGAGTCGTACTTCAGCATGTAGGCCATGTAATCTACATCGATCAAATCGTTGATCGCGACTACCTGCACGTCTGCACGCTCCTGGGCCACGCGGAAGGCGAGGCGACCAATTCTTCCGAATCCGTTGATTCCAATTTTAATCTTGCTCATTTGTACGTATTTTTTATAGGTCTAACTGCTAGTTT
>SXYU01000063.1 GCA_005788235.1 Cytophagales bacterium | reverse complement strand
AAGATGATGGATTTTTCCTCCAACCTAGATTTGAGGGGGAAGCGAGGAGAAGAAGTTCTTCCGCTGATTCAAACCTTTATTGACGAGGGAAATATGCTCGGTGTGAAAAATTTACGGATCGTTCATGGAAAGGGAGATGGAATCTTACGTGAGATCAGCCGTAATTTACTGCGCACCATGCCTCAGGTTGGTAAATTGGAAGACGAGCACCCCGATAGAGGCGGAGCTGGAGTAACCTTAGTTAGCCTCAAGTAGACTACTTATTTTTTCACTAGGTTAAAGGTGTAATTTCCTGCTAGGGAGGAAGTACCATTCATTCGAGCTCCAGGTACTGTAATTCGGAAGTCAAATCGTAGTGTAGTGCCTGTTTGTGTGAAAGAGATCTCACGCGTAGCCGCAGGTTTAACTCCTGTTAAAACCAATTTATCAAAGTTGGTTCCAGCAAAACTCCAAGTGCCATTGTCATCAAATAATCCTCCTCCATTTTTGGTGGAATAGGCTTTTGATGTACCTGAATTAAGAATTACCTCAAAAGTAGCATAGGTGCTGGTAATATTTTGGCCATCTCGGTTAACAGATCCCCCACCTACTACAGTCCATTGTGCAGTACCGGTTCCTGTTAGGGATTCGGTTGCGATTTGTTCAGGAGTTTTTTTTGCTTCTGGAGTTTCTCCTTTCTCCTTACAGGCAAATAGAAGGCTAAAAATTAGAACAAGAGGGAAGATCGAGCGAAATCGGCAATTCATTTGAGATCCAATTTTTTGAATAGTATAAATATACAAATATGAGCCATTTGACTTATTTTAAGTCTTCCATGGCTATTTTTTTTCCACAAAAATCATATTCACGCGGGTCATTGGAGCAGATCACTACAATTCGATCTGAATTAAATTGCTGAATAAGGTCCAAATACCAAGATACTCCCTGTTTGTCCAAGTTGGTCGTAGGCTCATCTAGAAGTAAGAAAGGTACTTCTGAAAAAATGGCTAAGGCAAGCTTTACCCGCTGCTTCATGCCAGAGGAAAATTGAGAAATAGTTTTTGATTTGTGTTTCTCTAACCCTAAAACTTCAAGAATTTCTGCATTGGATCGCTGTTGAAGAGGGTTTTTAAATTGAAAATGAAAGGAGAGTACTTCGCTCAGCGTGAATTCTTCCGGCAATTCCAAATAAGGGGTAGCAAGTGCAAGGCTACGAAACCATTGCTCTTCGACAATCTGAGTTGCTCCTGATTGGTATTGAATAGCCCCAGATGTCAATGGAATGGCTCCAGAAAGGCATTTCAAAAGGGTGGATTTGCCAGATCCATTTCCTCCGGTGACGGCGATTGAATCTCCCTCGGAAAGATCCAGACTTAGATTTTTAAAAATCCATTCGTGGTGAAAGCGCTTGGCAGCGTTTTGAACCTGGATGGTAAACATGCTAGTTAATGTATCCTTTCATTACCCCACGTTCAGAAGAACGGATAAAATTTAAAATTTCATCTCGCTCTTTAGTGGCTGGTAGGTTGATTTCAATTTCTTCTAGCGCACGGCTATTGTTTAAACTATTCAAGAATAGGTAACGATATACCTCTTGAATGTGTGCAATTGTTTCACTAGTGAAGCCTCTTCTACGCAAGCCCAAGGAATTGACACCAGCATAAGTAAGTGGTTCCCTTGCAGCCTTAGTAAAGGGTGGAACATCTTTTCTGACTAAAGATCCACCAGAAATCATGGCGTGCATCCCGACTCTTACAAATTGATGTACAGCACTTGATCCGCCAATGATTGCCCAATCTTCGATGGATACATGGCCAGCAATTTGAACCGAATTGGCTACAATGACATGGCTCCCAATCACACAATCGTGAGCTACGTGTACATAGGCCATCAATAGGCAATTGCTACCCACGACGGTGGTTTGCTTGTCTACCGTGCCACGAGAAATAGTTACACATTCACGAATAGTGGTATTATCCCCGATAATTACCGTGGATTCTTCTCCCTGAAACTTGAGGTCTTGTGGAATTCCTGCAATAACGGCACCAGGAAAAATCTTGCAATTTTTACCAATCCTCGCTCCTGGATAGATGGTCACATTGGAGCCAATCCAGGTGTTGTCCCCGATGATTACATCTTCATGGATCATTGTAAAAGGGTCAACGTGGACTCCTGAACCCAATGTGGTATCAGGGTGAATAGAAGACATGGAGCTGATCATATATCTTTTCGGGTGATGCTTGCAGTCATTATAGCTTCGCAAACTAGTGCATTGCCTACGTAGGCTTCTCCTTTCATTTTAGCAATTCCCATACGGATAGGAGCTAGGAGTTCACATTTAAAGACAATAGTATCACCAGGCAAGACCATTTTTCTAAATTTACAGCTTTCAATTCCTAGAAAATAGGTCCAGTAATTTTCAGGATCTTCAACTGAGCTAAGCACTAAAATACCTCCTGTCTGTGCCATAGCCTCCACTTGCATGACTCCAGGCATTACAGGATTACCAGGGAAATGGCCCATAAAGTAGGGTTCATTCATGGTTACATTTTTCACCCCTGCTACCACGGTCTCATCAAGGTAGATGATTTTGTCAATCAGCTGAAAAGGATAGCGATGGGGTAAAACATTACTAATCTGATTGATATCCATTACTGGAGGAAGCTTTGGATCGTAAAAAGGGATGTGGGTAGATCCCATTTTTTCCATTGCTCGTTTCAATTTTTTAGCAAAGGCTACGTTGGCAGCATGTCCTGGTCGAGCAGCAAGGATTTGGGTTTTCAAAGGACGACCTACCAAAGCCAAATCACCTACCACATCCAAAAGCTTGTGGCGTGCAGGCTCATTTTTATAGCGTAAATCGACGTTATTGAGGATCCCCTCTTTTTTTACTTCGACTGACTCCTTGTTAAACATTTTGGCCAAATGTGCCAATTCCTCTTTTTCCACTTTCCGGTCAACCACTACAATCGCATTGTTCAAATCACCCCCTTTGATCAGGTTGGATTTGTAAAGCATCTCGAGTTCATGCAGAAAACAAAAGGTTCTACATGAAGCAATTTCTGGTCTAAATTGACTGATATCTGTAATGGAGGCATGCTGACTACCCAGTACTGGTGAATTGTAATCAACCATCACGGTCACTCTATAATTGCTTGCAGGCAAAGCCACCATCTCAACTTCTCTAGAAGAGTCTTTGTATTGGATAGTTTCTTGAACTTCAAAAAACCTTCTCAAAGCATTTTGTTCCTTAAGACCAGCAGCCTCAAGGACTTCGATAAACTGGATAGAGGATCCATCCATAATCGGTGGCTCAGGTCCGTCGAGTTGAATCAAAACATTATCTATCTCCATACTCACAAGAGCAGCCAATACGTGCTCTACGGTATATACTCGAGCTCCATTCTGTTCCAAAGTTGTGCCTCTTGATACATCGACAACCAAGTCACAGTCCGCATCTACCGTGGGTCGTCCTTCCAAATCAATGCGCTGGAATTTTATCCCATGATTAGGAGCCGCTGGCAAAAAGGTCATATTAGATACCACGCCTGTATGCAATCCTACTCCGGACAATTCTACCTGCTTTTGAATGGTGTGCTGTTTTACTGTCATTTTTTAATCTAAAAGGAGACCTAGGAGGCAAATTTAGCCCTTTTTTTCGAGTTGTTGAATGCGTTTTTGGAGATCGTCCAGATTTTTGAATATGCTGTAGGAGCGGAGAAAATCTTTTAAGTCCATCGCCAAGAATCCAAATAGGGTTTGTCCTGATTTTTTGATTGACTTGGTCACCCCAGTATTTCCTCCAATGGTGGTGTGATCTGCAATTTTGAGGTGTCCTACGATGCTGGCCTTACCTGCTATGATGCAATAGGCACCAATGGTAGTGGATCCTGCAATGCCTGTTTGAGCAGCAATAGCCGTATGTGCGCCAACCACTACATTGTGGGCGATATGCACCTGGTTGTCAATTTTGACTCCTTTACAAAGAAGGGTAGAACCCATCGTTGCTCGGTCTATCGTACTGTTGGCTCCAATGCTCACCTGATCTTCCAAGATAACGTTACCGATTTGAGGGATGGTTTTGTAGGAGCCGTCTTCCTGGGGTGCAAAGCCGAATCCGTCCGCACCCAGTACTGCGCCTGAGTGAATCACACATTGCTTACCTACTTGCGTGTCCGAACAAATTTTGGCACCTGGATGAATAACCGTGCCATCGCCGATCTTGACTCGGTCGCCAATGAAGGTATGTGCGTGGATTTTGACACCTTCGCCTAAAATGCAGTTTTTCCCGATGTAGGAGAATGCACCTCGATATCCAAGTTCCCCCATGCTGCTACTTTCATCCATATAGCTGGGTTGTTCTATCCCAACAAGGCTAGCTTGATGGAGCTGCTGGTAAGCTTCCAATAGGGTGGTGAAGCTTGTGTAGGGATCTTTTACTCGAATGAGTGCAGTTGTGTAGGGCTTTGAAGGAATAAAATCAGCGGACACGATGACAGCTGTGGCTTCAGTTTTGTAGAAAAAATTCTCGTATTTTTCATTCGCCAAAAAGGCAATTCCTCCTGGTTGGCCTTCTTGGATTTTATCAAGTCGTTGAACTTTTAAGCTAGGATCTCCATCAATAGTTCCGCCCAAAATACCAGCAAGTTGTTCCAGTGAAAATTCCATAGATGGTAAGGTGGTTTAGTTAGGTAAAATTAAACTTTTTGCTACGCATACGTAATGTTTTTCCACCATCTTGCTCATAATCTTGATGTTTGGTAAGTCTGCGGCACTTGCAACATCGACCACTTCACCTTTTTTGGTCAAAATTGAAATTCGATCTTTTTCTACATACCCATAATTACTGATTGTACCCGTAGAAAAAAAGTAGCCTAAATCTTCCTCAGGCACACCTAATTTTTTCTTAGCCTTGGCCCGTAGGTATTCAATCTCTTGGCTTGAAAAAGGTTCATTTACTAGGTTGATTTTAAATAGTTTACGTGTTAGAAACATTTGAGAGATGTTTTGAAGCACGTAATCCGGATCATTTTTCCAAAGCTTAATGGCTCCCCAAATATCAAAGTCATCCAGCTGCAAAAACTTTTTGAGCAAGCTTGAATCGGCTTTAAAATCTGCTAATGACACCTCTTGACTCATGAAATAGGCCATTTCTTCGGTAACAAAGAAGCTTCTTCCATCTTGGGCTAATTTTTTTGCGCGTTGAATCAGATTAATGAGCATTTTCTCCGCACTAACTGTCGTTTTATGCAAATACACCTGCCAATACATCAACCTTCGAGCACTCAAAAAATTTTCAATGGAATAAATTCCTTTTTCTTCAATAACCAACTGATCGTCCTTGACGGCCATCATTTTGATGATTCGATCAGCACCAATGGTGCCCTCGGATACTCCTGTAAAAAAACAATCGCGTTGCAGGTAGTCCAAGCGGTCGATATCTAGCTGGCTTGAAACGAGTTGGTGCAGGAATTTTTTGGGGTACTGGTTTTTAAATATGCGGAGCGCCAATGTCAACTGTCCTCCAAACTCCTCATTGAGCAGTTCGATGGTTAGCAATGAAAGTTCTTCGTGTGGAATCCCGCGTAAAAGGCTATATTCAAGAGCGTGAGAGAAGGGACCATGCCCAATATCATGCAAAAGAATCGCAATTAAAGCTGCTTCGTATTCCGCTTCGCTGATGTCGGTCCCTTTGATCCGTAAGTTGTCCAAGGTGTTGCTCATCAGGTGCATGGCACCCAAAGCATGGTGAAATCGGGTATGCAAAGCACCAGGATATACAAAATCAGTTAAACCTAATTGACGAATTCGGCGTAATCTCTGAAAGTAAGGATGGTCAATGATGGCAAAAATTAACTCGCTAGGGATGGTGATAAAACCATAAACGGGATCATTGAGTATTTTTTGGCTTTTCAATCAGCGCGGATTTGATTGACTCAAAAGTAATTATAATTTTAAAAGAAAAGGGAAGAAAGATGTCTCAAAAATTCCAGGTACTATGGGCAGATGATGAAATTGACCTACTCAAACCGCACCTTCTATTTCTGGAAGGGAAGGGTTGTGTGATTACTACCGTCAATTCAGGAGTAGATGCAATCGAAGAGGTTGAAAATACCAATTTTGATGTGGTGTTTTTAGATGAAATGATGCCTGGAATGACGGGGCTGGAGACACTTCAACAGATCAAACAGCTCAAGCCTCAGATTCCAGTGGTCATGATTACCAAAAGCGAGGAAGAGCAGCTCATGGATGAGGCAATAGGTGGGAAAATCGCAGACTACCTGATCAAACCACTCAATCCCAGTCAAATTTGGCTTTCAGTCAAAAGAATTCTTCAAAACCGACAGCTTGTAGATTCAAAGACAGCCCAAAATTACCAGCAAGAATTTAGACTAATAGGCCAAGCCTTGGATGAGGCATCAACCCCGCAGGAATGGGCTGATATTTACAAGAAGCTTACTTTTTGGGAATTGGAAATTGACCGTACCGAAAACAAGAACATGCTGGTAGTGCTTGAAGCTCAAAAAACTGAGGCAAACAGTGCTTTTGGTAGATTTATCAAATCAAATTATCTCGATTGGATAGCAGGCCCAGAAACAGATGCCCCACTACTATCCCCTCAAGTGCTTCAGCAATGGGTTTTTCCTATTTTGAAAAAGAAAAGGCCTGTATTTTTTATTTTAATTGACAATCTTCGGCTAGATCAATGGGAGGAAATTGAGCCACTATTAGGTGCTTACTTTCACGTGGAAGAAAGATCCACCTACTACAGCATTCTCCCTACTACAACTGCATTCGCTAGAAATGCATTGTTCTCTGGCATGATGCCCTCAGAGATGGCTAGTCGCTATCCTCATCTATGGGAAGACGAGGATTCGGAAGAGGGAAAAAATAAAAGTGAGGAGGAATGGTTAAAAATCAATCTTGAAAAAAATAGAATTTCTGTTAAATATTCCTACCACAAGATTTTGCAAATGCAGGAAGGGAAAGCCTTGCTAGACCAATTTCATAGTTTACTTCAGAACGAATTTAACGTGCTAGTCTATAATTTTGTAGACATGATTTCTCATGCGCGCACAGACATGAAAATGATCCGTGAGCTGGCGCCTGATGAGTCGGCTTACCGCTCCTTGACTCGAAGTTGGTTCGAACATTCCTCGTTATTTGAGCTGATGAAAAAAATTCAACAAGTTGGTGGGGAGGTAATCTTGACCACAGATCACGGCACCAAGAGAGTAAATAGGCCGTATCGGATTATTGGAGATAAAAATGTCACCACCAACTTACGATACAAGCAGGGAAAAAATTTGAATTTTGAGTCAGGGAAAGTTTTTGAGGTTAGGCGCCCTGAGGAGGCTAAGCTTCCAAAACTAAATGTATCCTCTACTTACGTCTTTGCAGTGGAGGATTATTTCTTTGCTTACCCCAATAATTACAATTACTACGTAAACCATTTTAAGGATACTTTCCAGCATGGAGGAATTTCTCTTGAGGAAATGATTGTTCCAATAGTACATTTACGGCCTAAGATCTGATTATTTTGCAAACCATTTCCTACACCTTAGACCAAATTGATGCAATAGCCAATCTATTGATTCAGGAAGCAGGCGATCAAAAAGTTTGGATTTTCAGAGGAGAAATGGGTGCAGGAAAGACTACCTTAATCAAATCCCTCGCAAAAGCCTTACAGGTAGCCGATGGGGTAAGTAGCCCTACCTTCGGAATTATCAACGAATACCAAACTCAAGCAAAGGGATTTCTCTATCATTTTGACTTTTATCGCATAGACGACCCCATGGAGGCCTTGGATATCGGAATAGAAGAGTATTTTTATAGTGGAAACTACTGTTGGCTTGAATGGGCTGAAAAGATTACTCCCTTTTTGCCAGAGCGATATTTTCAAATCAAGCTAGAGTTAGCCTCTGAAACAGGAAGAATATTAACCCTTCACCACTATCAAAATGGCCACTGATTTGTCCGGAGTTGCTGCCGTGGGATTGATCCCTAAAGAATCTCCTGCCCAATTAAAAAAAGGAGGAAAGCCTATCACTATTGGAATACCAAAGGAAACTTCCTCCGAAGAGAAGCGAGTAGTTTTAAGTCCTGAAGCGGTTCGTATTCTACATGAGAATGGGATAACAGTCCTAGTAGAAACTCAGGCTGGGGATCGAGCTAAGTTTTCAGACCGACAGTTTTCGGATGCCGGAGCAAAAATAGTGTATTCCCGCAAGGAGGCCTTTGCCGCAGATGTGGTTGTCAAAGTAAACGCTCCCACGGAAGAAGAAATAGCTGATATGTCCGCAGGTGCCTGTTTGATTTCAGCCCTGCAGCTTGAAAAGCAAGTTTCAAGTTACATACAGGCCCTCAATGCAAAAAAAATCACCTCCCTGGCTTTTGAGTACTTGGAAGACAAGGTGGGAGGGATGCCCGTAGTACGTGCCATGTCAGAAATCGCTGGAAGTACAGTAATGCAGATTGCATCGGAATACCTTTCTAGCGTAAATGAGGGGAAAGGATTGATCTTAGGAGGAATTACAGGAGTGCCACCGACTCAGGTAGTCATCATTGGTGCTGGTACTGTAGCAGAATATGCTGCTAGAACTGCCCTAGGTTTGGGAGCAAACATTAAAGTTTTTGATAATCACCTCTACAAACTCCGACGGATCAAACAGCTACTTGGGCAGCAGATTGCGACTTCTACCATCGACAATGCAAGTCTTTCACAAGCTTTGGCTGAGGCAGATGTGGTGATCGGAGCCTTGCGCGCCGAAAAGGGGAAAAATAAAATTGTAGTTTCCGAAGAAATGATCACAAAAATGATTCCTGGAAGCATTGTGATTGATGTTAGTATTGACCAAGGTGGCTGCATTGAAACGGCCCAGGTGACATCTCATGAAAACCCAGTGTATCGCCTTCATGAGGTGATCCATTATGGGGTGCCGAATATTGCTTCTCGAGTGGCTCGAACAGCCTCGTATTCTTTAAGTAATATTTTCACGCCAATCCTTCTCCAAATGAATGATTTGGGAGGAGCGGAGGAAATGATATTTACCTACAAATGGTTTCTAAAAGGAGTGTACACCTACCGAGGAAGTCTTACCAATGCATTTATGGCGAAGAAATTTGGGTTAAGCCACAAGGAGTTACAACTGCTACTAGCTGCTCGGTATTGATAAGAACTGGTGTCAATACCTCATTTCAGATTAAAAAAATTGACTTATTTTTGATGGAGTTATTTTCGAATTTCCAATCAGTACTCATGCGAAAAGTTCTTCTTGTTCTTTCCTTCTTTTTTAGTACTGCTTTTGCAATTGCGCAACAGCCTCCAGCTGCGTACCTCAAAGCCAAGTCAGATTTGGAAGCCAAAGCCTATGGAATGGCTAAAGATGGATTTACCCCCTTCCTCGATGAGTTAAAATATGGTGTTCTCTCCTATTTTGCTGCTTTCCATAGCGCAGAAGCAGCACTCCAACTAACTCAGGCTCCCCAGGCCATCGAATTGTTGACGCCTTTGAAGGGCAAGGCATGGAGCAAATCCGAAGAGGTTACCTACCTACTCGCCATGGCCTATTTCCAAAACAACCAACTGGTAGCCGGTCTTCAAACGTTAAAAGGACTTACTCCCGAATCACTGTTAAGTAAAGGGCATCGCTTAACTTTTGAATATTTACAAACTACCTCCTCAGATTTTTTGATTTCCCACTTGGAGCAGTTTAAGGAGAACCAGGGATTTACTGCTGCATTGGCTTATGGGTTGCAAAAGAAAGCTAGTCTGTCGGCTTCCGAGCGCAGCACCCTCAACCAAATTCTTCAATCTGGGCCCCAAGGAATTTTGAAAGATAAGGTACTAGATGTCGTTCTAATTTTACCCTTTACTACTAGTCCAGAACAGGACATTTCTTTGATAGAATCCACTAATTTCTTACTGGAACTCTACCAAGGAATTGAATTAGAAGTGGCTAGATTGAAAGAGGAAGGAGTAGCGATTCAGCTCCACACCTTCGATTCAAAACGTGACCTGGAATATTTAAACGCAGTAGTAAAAGACCCAACAGTTCTTGCAGCAGATGTAATCCTAGGGCCTGTTTATCCAGAAGAAACAGCCCTTGTAAGTGCCTTTGCGGAGGCTCAAAAAATCCCATTTATCCACCCGCTTTCCAATCTCGGGGATCGGTATGAAGAAAGTCAATTTAGCTACTTATTTAGGCCAGCACTAAGTTCTTTAGCAAATGGGGTAGTGGATGCGCTGAAAAAACAAGGATGGGGAAAAACCGTAGCCATTGGCTACAGTGGTAATTCTCGTGACGAGCAGCTTGGGCTTCTGCTACAGAACGTATTGGAAAAAGAGGGATTCAATCTGGTGAAAGTACAAAAAGTAGATTCTAAGAATGCGAATGCATTCCTTCAAGGTTTGGGTGTAAGAAGGGGAAACCAACCTGCAGTTGACCAGGTGATTTTACTTTCAGATGACCCAGCACTTGCCCAGCCTGTATTTTCCCTAATGGAGAGCATTTCTGCAGAAGTCCCCTTGTTGGTTATGGATTCCTGGCTAGGCTTTAATTTTTCTAATTTCGAGATGTTGGAGTATGCTAATTTCTATTTCATTTCCAACAATACCCCAAAGTACCATTCGGAGGCGATGGATGACTTCCGAACCCTGTATTATTCCAAACACCTTCAATTCCCTTCCACTAACTCCCTTCTGGGAGCTGAACTAGTGCATTGGGTCCACGCCAATGCGGAATCTGCGCTAGATTTGGATCTCCGTCTGAGTTTAGATAAAAATGGGATGCAGCCGGGTCGACTGACTTGGGGATTTAATTTTCAAAAAGTGAACAACAACAGCTATTCTCCTGTTTTTAAGCTTGAATCTGGGGAATTGATCCCATTAAACTAAACCATGCAAATTTCTGAAAGCAAAAGGCTTTTTGCCCATGCTAAAAATTTTATTCCTGGAGGAGTAAATTCTCCTGTTCGTGCTTTCCATGCCGTAGGGGGTGAACCCATCTTTATAAAAAAAGCAGATGGAGCATTTATTTTTGACGAGGATGACAATTCCTACATTGAACTCATCAATAGTTGGGGGCCGATGGTTTTGGGGCACAATTCCCCGCTTATCCGTGAGGCGGTGATTCGTGCCATGGAGGATGGAACCTCCTTCGGCGCTCCTACCGCTCGTGAGGTTGAAATGGCGGAGCTATTGGTTCGAATGGTACCAGCTGTTGAAAAAGTCCGCATGGTCAATTCAGGTACTGAAGCCACCATGTCTGCTATCCGCGTTGCGAGAGGCTATACTGGGAGGGACAAAATCATCAAAATGGAAGGGCATTACCATGGGCATGGAGATTCTTTTCTTATCGCAGCGGGCTCTGGCGCGATTACCATGGGATACCCTGATTCTCCAGGGGTAACCCTAGGTACAGCAAAAGATACATTATTAGCCCCCTTCAATGACTTGAATGCTCTAGAAGCTTTGGTGGCAGCCAATAGGGGTGAAATTGCCGCCTTGATTTTGGAGCCTGTAGCAGGAAATATGGGATTGACTTTACCGCAAGATGGGTATCTGAAAGGTCTTCGAGAAATCTGTACCCGCGAAGGGATAGTCTTGATTTTTGACGAGGTGATGACTGGTTTCCGATTGGCCAAGGGTGGTGCGCAAGAACGATTTGGGGTGATTCCTGATTTGACTACTCTGGGTAAAATCATTGGTGGAGGAATGCCCGTTGGGGCCTATGGAGGCAAAAAGGAGATCATGGACTTCGTGTCTCCTGCTGGACCTGTGTACCAAGCAGGTACGCTATCTGGGAATCCCATCGCAATGGCTGCAGGCCTGGCCATGCTTCATCACTTGGATACTCACCCAGAAATCTACGATCGCTTGGAAGCAGTAGGAGAAGAGCTTACTTTAGGAATAAATAGCATCAATTCAACCTTGGGCTTCGACTATACCCTCAATAAATTAGGGAGCATGTATTCCTTGTTTTTCACTTCTGCTCCAGTGACAGATTTTGAATCTGCAAAAAAATCAGATACCCAGCTGTTTGGTAGGTACTTCCAAAGCATGCTGAAGCGAGGAGTGTATTTGGCGCCTTCTCAGTTTGAAAGCCTCTTCTTGTCCACTGCCTTATCGAGTGAACTGATTGGTAAGATCCTGCAAGCGCATGAGGAAAGCATGAATGAAATTCATTAACAAATTGACGATGATCTTGAAAGTATACGGCATCAAAAATTGCGATACGATGAAGAAAACCTTTGCCTTTCTAGAGGGGAGAGGTATTTCTTTCGAATTTATCGATTACAAAAAGCAGGTTCCAAGTGTGGAGTTACTTCAAGAGTTTCTAACTAAAACTACCTTGGAATCCCTGATCAATAAGCAAGGTACTACCTATAAAAAATTGGATGAAGATCAGAAGGAGGTCTTGAAAAGCAAATCTACAGCGCTACCAATTTTGATAGCCCAACCCAGCATGCTCAAAAGGCCTTTGATTAGTTATCCCGATGGGAGTCTGACCCTAGGTTTTGTAGTGGAACAAATTTCTGCCAAACTAGCTTAATGCAGCTTTTTAAGTTTACACTTCAGCTCCATTCCTAATTTAGGTTTGGGAAGGGAAAAATGTAGGCAAATGAGTTAATATATCCTGGGTCATACCATCCAAATCGTAGGAAGGCTGCCATCTCCAATTTGCGCGAGCGTAACTATCATCGATGCTATCGGGCCAAGAATCTGCAATAGCTTGGCGAAAATCAGGTTGGTACTTGATTTCAAATCCAGGTACCTGCTTGCTGATGCTTTCAAAGATTTCTTTTGGGGAAAAGCTTATGCCTGCCAGATTGTAGCTTGACCGGATTTTAATTGCTTCTCTTGGTGCATTCATCAAATCTAAAGTAGCCTTGATGGCATCTGGCATGTACATCATCGGTAAGTAGCTGTCCTCACTCAAAAAGCAGGTGAAAGGCTGCTTTGCTATCGCTTTGTGGTAGATGTCCACCGCATAGTCTGTAGTTCCTCCTCCAGGCAAAGATTTGTAGCCGATTAAGCCAGGATAGCGAAGGCTCCGTACATCTACCCCATATTTTTCGAAGTAGTAATTGCACCAACCTTCTCCAGCAAGTTTGCTGATTCCATAGACCGTGTTTGGATTTTTTTCACAAAATTGTGGAGTATTGATTTTGGGTGTTCCAGGACCAAACACAGCAATGGATGAGGGCCAATAAATTTTTGCTAAAGCTTGCTCTTTTGCGAGTTCCAAAACATAGAGCAAACTGTCCATATTCAGCTGCCAAGCAAAGTGAGGGTTTTTTTCACCGGTAGCAGATAGTACTGCCGCGAGGTGGTAGATCTGAGTCACTTTTTCCTTCTTCACCAAGGTGCCCAAGGCATCCTTATCCATTACATCCAATACCTCAAACCTGCAGTAAGGGAAAAGTGAGCTAGCAGTGGCTCTTAAATCAGTTGCAATCACTTGATCTCCCCCAAATTGATCTGCAAGCGCGCGGGTTAGTTCTGAGCCAAGCTGCCCAGCAGCTCCAATAACGAGGATTTTATCCATAGGGTAGTCTTTCAAAAAACCCGTAGTTGCGGTCAGGGTTTTTGTTTTATATTTGGGTTTCCTTGTGCAAAAATAGTAAAAAACACCTGGTTATAGCCGATTTTTGATCAGTGGAACTTTAAATTTTGTCAAGATAATTCCAAAATCCGTCAACCATGTACGAGCAGTTTAAACCTAAATTAGAACAAGAATTACAGTCTATAGAGGAAGCAGGTCTTTTTAAAAGAGAACGGATTATCACTTCCCCGCAAGCAGCTCAAATTACCATAACAGGAGGGAAGCAGGTATTAAATTTTTGTGCCAACAACTACTTGGGATTGTCCTCCCATCCAAGCGTAGTCCAAGCCGCCAAAGAGGCGATTGATACGCATGGCTTTGGGATGTCTTCGGTACGATTTATTTGCGGAACTCAAGACATTCATAAAGAGCTAGAGAAAAAGCTGTCCGAATTTTTGGGTACAGAGGATACCATCTTGTATGCTGCAGCTTTTGATGCCAATGGAGGAGTCTTTGAACCCCTATTTGGAGCAGAAGACGCCATTATTTCGGATGCATTGAATCATGCATCCATTATTGATGGGGTTCGTTTGTGTAAAGCCATGCGCTACCGATACGAACACAACAACATGGAGGACCTTGAGAAGCAACTTCAAGAAGCTATTGCTGCCGGGGCTCAACAGAAGATTATTGTGACAGATGGTGTATTTTCTATGGATGGTACCATCGCACAGCTGGATAAAATTGTGACATTAGCAGAAAAATACCAAGCCTTGGTGATGACTGATGAGTGTCACTCCACTGGATTTATGGGAAAAACAGGAAGGGGAGTTCACGAGTATAGAGGAGTGATGGGCAAGATCGATATCATCACCGGTACACTAGGCAAGGCATTGGGTGGTGCATCTGGTGGATTTACTTCTGGAAGGAAAGAGATGATTGAACTACTACGCCAACGATCTAGACCCTATTTGTTTTCAAACACCTTGGCACCATCCATCACGGGAGCGTCAATAGCAGTACTTGATTTACTATCTGAGACCACTGAGTTGAGGGATAGGCTTGAAAAAAATACGTGCTACTTCCGTGAAAAGATGGAGTCAGCTGGATTTGATATCAAGCCGGGGGAACATGCTATCGTGCCAATTATGCTCTACGACGCAGTACTTTCTCAGAAGATGGCGGAAAAATTACTGGAAAGAGGCATCTATGTCATTGGATTTTACTATCCGGTGGTTCCAAAAGGTCAAGCGAGAATTCGAGTTCAAATCTCCGCTGGCCATCGGCAAGAACACTTGGATCAGGCCATCGCTGCATTTATAGCAGTTGGAAAAGAATTGGGAGTGATCAAGTAACAAAAAAAGGGATGATTTTTTCATCCCTTTTTTTATCCTCCTACTTTGGTAGTCAAGCCTTTTTTCTTTGCAAAATCGTGTTCAGAGAGATTTTCAAATCGATCGTACAGGTCCTCATTGTTGAGGTAGTCGTTGATTATTTCTCGAACCTCTTGAAAAGAAAGGTTGTGCAATACTTTTCCATTTTTTGCCATTGATATTTGTCCTGACTCCTCTGATACAACCAAGATTAGGGCATCTGTAGCTTCTGACATGCCTATCCCTGCTCGGTGTCTAAGGCCAAACTGTGCAGGAACCTCACGTTCGGTAACTGGGAGAATGCAACGTGCGGCTTTGATTTTTCCCTTATGGATAATTACTGCCCCATCATGCAGCGGGCTGTGCTTATTGAAAATAGCAATCAGGAGTCTTTTAGATAATTCAGCATCCAAGATATCACCACTTTCAGCATAAAATTTCAATTCTACTGTACTTGAAATTACAATCAAGGCACCTGTATTCGATCCTGCAAGTACTTTAGCAGCATCAATAATTGGACTGATATTGAAGTCGGAATTTTCCTTTTTTCTCCAGAAAAAGAGCATATCTTTCCATCCATTATCGTTTGAAAAAATGGAAGACCGACCCAGGATAAGTAAGAATTTTCTAAATTCTGGAGCAAAAATTATGATAGCGGCAATTACACCCACTCCCATAAATTGGCCTAGTATGATGGTGAGCAACTCCATCCGAATTGCTTGTACCAGTAAATAGATTAAATACAGGGAAAGGAATCCTAAGAAAATTTTAATTGCAACTGAGCCTTTCAAAAGCTTGTAGACCTGATACAACAGGGCTGCTACCAACGCAATATCAATCATATTGACGATGGAGATATCTAAAAAGCCTATTTTGAAAAGTAAGTTCAAGGGTACAATTT
>SXYU01000062.1 GCA_005788235.1 Cytophagales bacterium | reverse complement strand
TTGAGCTGATAAGATTAAGAAGTGCTTTTGAAGTACCTATTTCTTCCATTCCAGCATTTCCATGCTGCTTAGTTCGGGTCCTCCACCTCGATTGGCAGAACCGGCATGAACCCATATTTTTCCATTTAAATAGGCGGTACCAGTGCCGTGTCGACCCTGTAGCAGATTGGGTAGCTTGCTCCATGTATTGCTTCGGGTATCAAGGACTTCTACCTCTGCATGAGAAGTCCCTTGAGCAGAGCTTTCTCCATTCATTACCACTAGATAGGGACCTATGCCCAAATTGGAGTTTCCCGCACGTTGCGTGGGCAGCTCGGTTTCCAAAGTGGTCCAGGTTTCTGTCTTAAAATCAAAAACATCCACTTCTTTGTTGGTCAGCTCGAGTACCTTACCAATTTTGGCATAGGTGGTGCGTCCCCCCGCAAGGTAAAGCTTTCCATCAACTAAAGCAGCACTGACATGGTCTCGTGCTCTTGGTGCACTCGGTAGAGATCTCCAAGTTCCTGTCTTGGGATCTAGCTCATCAAACCAGCGTACAAAGCCATCGAAGTGCCCGTCCTGGATTCCACAAACTAGGTAAATTTTATTTTGGCGAACTACCACCCCTGCAGAACCTCGCTCCCGATTTTTAGGAAGTGCAGGTCCCTCTCGCCAGGTTTTGGTCTTGGGATTAAAAATTAAAATGTTTGGAATTGGGGTTTCGTGCGGATACTTGCCAGTCAGGGCCCCTACAATCCAGAGTTCGTCTTGAAAGGATACTGCCTGAAAATGGTGGATTTCCATCGGAGCATCCGCCAGCTTGACCCAAGTGTTGGTTTGGGAATCAAATTCCTCTACAGGACGAGCTCCCCGACCACCCACTGCATAGAGCTTGCCTCCAGAGGCGACAAACGAACTTTCGTGTCGAGCAGTGGCCTCGCTTGTGGGAGATACTACAGTCCAAAGGTCTTGAGCTTCAGCGTGAAGGGAGCCCAGAAAAAGAAAAACTAAAAGGTATCGTAGCATGGAAATAGAATTGAATTAGGTATTCAAGTTAAGAAAAGATTTTAGTGTTAAAACAAACGACCAATCCAAACTAACTAGTTGTTCTAGTTAACCTATCCTCACTTGATGACTTATTTTCCGAAATCTAAAATCCCACGGATGGCATTAATTTCTTCCATTTCCTTTTTTAAACCAGCTCCATCTTCGGCTGCAATTTTTTGACGGAAGGCACTGAGATTTGCGATATATCCATCCAAAGAAGCCAAGACATTCTCTTTATTTTCTATAAATATGGGAGCCCACATGTCCGGGCTGGATTTGGCGAGACGAACAGTGGAGGAGAATCCAGATCCAGCCATATCAAAAATGTTTTTCTCGTCTTCCATTTTTTGGAGTACGGTTTTGCCCAACATAAAGGAAGTAAGGTGGGACAAGTGGGACACATAGGCCAAATGGCGGTCGTGCTCGGCTGGATCCATAAACCGGAGCTTCAAGTTGAGGGCATCAAAGAAACGATAGGCCTTTTCCTTCAAGTGGAGGTCTGTCTTTTCCATTTCACAGAGAATCATCACCTTCCGGTCCAACAAGGTTGCTGAAGCTGCCTTAGGCCCGGAATACTCCGTGCCTGCTATGGGATGGGCAGCCAGGTATTGGGCTCGTTTGGGATGTTCCGCCACCAAGCTACAGAGCTTGGCTTTGGTGGACCCTAAGTCAAAAACCAGCGTTTCGGCGCCTATTTGACCCAAAGTTTGAACCAACAAATCCCCCAAGGTATCTGCAGGAGTTGCCAAAATCACTAAATCTGTATCGCTATCAGGAATCGACTTGGCCACGGTAATGATGCCTAAGTCCAGTGCATCTTGGAGGTGCTGTGGATTGAGATCCTGTCCTGATACGTGCAACTCCGGAAATTTTTGTCTGGCGGTAAGGGCAAAGGATCCTCCCAAAAGGCCCAATCCTACAAGGTGTATTTTTTTCATGTTAGTGGCTAGGTTTGATGCGGTTGATGGCTTCTAAGATTTTGAACTCTTGGAGACAAAGGGAGATCCGGACATACTCGTTTCCCTCCGAACCAAAAATTTTCCCAGGAGTAATGAAGATGTTTTTTTCGTAAAGTAACTGGTCAACCAATGCTTCTGCAGAAGTGCCTGCAGGCACTCGGCACCAGACAAAAAGGCCGGCAGCTTCCCGATCGTAGGTCAATCCTAGGTGATCGGCAAGGGTCCAAACGAGCTTTCGCCGACTGGCATAGATTTCGTTTTGTCGTTCAAACCAGGGGTTTCCAAGTAAAAGGGCCGCAGTAGCTCCTTTCTGAAGACCAAGAAACATGCCTGAATCCATGTTGGATTTAACTTTGAGAGCAGCCTCAACCCATTCGGCCTTGCCACAAAGCATACCTACACGCCAGCCTGGTATATTGAAGGTTTTGGAGAGCGAGTTGAGTTCCAAGCCCACCTCCTTGCCCCCTGGCAATCCCAGCAAGCTCTTAGGTGAGGAGTTTAAAATATGGCTGTAGGGATTGTCATGAACCAGCAAAATATCCTGCCGCCCTGCAAAGGAAATCAGCTCCAATAGCAGTTCTTCAGAGCCCGAGGCTCCGGTAGGCATGTGTGGGTAATTGATCCACATCAATTTTACTTTTGACAAATCCTTTTGCTCGAGTTCCTCCAAATTGGGCCGCCCTTGCCTACTCAAATCCAAACTGTAGTAAATCGGATTTGCCCCGAGCAATTGGGTCACTGCAGTGTAGGTTGGATAGCCTGGATTGGGAATTAGGACCTGGTCCCCAGGATTCAAAAAGGCCATGCTCACGTGAAAGATTCCTTCTTTAGATCCCATCATGGGGAGGATTTCACGGTTTGGATCCAACTGCACCTCAAATTCGCTTGCATAATAGTGGGCCATAGCCATCCGTAATTCGGGAATGCCTTGGTAGCCCTGGTAACCATGCGCCTGTTCGTTTTCAGCGGTGCTCTTTAATGCATCGATGACACTACGGTCAGGGCTTAAGTCGGGCGAACCAATTCCTAAATTCAAAACTGGTTTTCCCTCTTCAAGAAGCCGATTGACTTCTCTAAGTTTGGCTGAAAAGTAATATTCCTCGACTCCTTCAATACGTGTTGCAAGTCCCTTCATTTTTTTCTACTCCTATATTCTCCAAAAACCTTTAATTCACCA
>SXYU01000061.1 GCA_005788235.1 Cytophagales bacterium | reverse complement strand
GCCTAATTGCTCAGCATTTAAGCCGAATTGTTCTCCCAGTTGGGGAAGGATACCCGCTCGAATAGAGAAGGAAAGTGCGGTGGTGATGAGCGCCAAACAACTTGCGTTGAATAGGGCGCTTCGGTTGATGTTTTCTGTCATTAGGTAGTGCTTTAGGTTTTTGGGTTACTTTAATTGACTTTTGACACGTTCAAAGTAGGAAAAAAAATGAAAAAAGCCTTCCTGAATTGAAAAAAAATAGACAAAGTTTTCCCAATACCCTGCTCTAGCCAGAGAATACTTAGTGGGAATAAAACCTAGACTTACCGCACAAAAACCCAGTCCTGTTCACTGCTCAAGCGTTCGGCAAACTCATAGCCCTCTTCTTGAAAAACCTTGAGCTGCTCCGGATCGGTAATTCTATTTTGGATAGCATAGCGTGTCATCAGACCTCTTGCCTGCTTGGCAAAGAAGCCGACTACCTGGTAGCGTCCATTTTTGTGTTCTTTGAAATGGATGGTAACGATAGGCATTTTCAAGGTCTTTTGATCTACTGCCTTGAAGTATTCTTGAGAGGCTAAATTGACTAAGGACCTGCCCTCGCCTGCGGCATTCAAGGCCTTACTGATCTTGGTCCCCCAGTAGTCATAGAGCGAGTTTCCCTTTTTGGTTTTGAGCTTTGTACCCATCTCCAATCGGTAGGGTTGAATCAAATCTAGAGGTTTCAGTAATCCATACAGGCCCGATAAGACACGTACATGCTGCTGAGCAAACTCCAGATCTGCTGAACTAAAGGTATCTGCATCCATTTTTGCATAGACTTCTCCTTTGAATGCTAAAATCGCCTGCTTGGAGTTATCCATAGTAAAAGTCTCCGTAAAGGTTTTGTAGCGCTCCTCATTTAAGGTAGTCAGCGAATCACTGAGGTGCATCAACTTTGAAATTTGAGAAGCAGACTTATTTCGCAAGACCCCTACCAAGTCTTTGACTTCCGTAGGAAAATCGGGTTGGGTGTGCCCCTTGTACTCAGGTTGGCTATAGTCTAAGGTTTTGGCAGGAGAAATGACAATCAACATGGGTTACTGGATAATTGTAATGGCTTTGGTTTCAGTTTGGGTGATATTCTGTTCTCTTGAGGTAAACCGCACAACAGCCACGTATGTTCCCGTAGGAACTAATTTTCCATTTACAATACCATCCCAAGGGCAGAATGATTGTTTGGGCTCCAAATTTTCATGGTCGCAGTAAAAAATAAGTTCCCCCCAACGGTTGTAAATAAACACATCGACTTCATCAATGTACTCGTTGGCATATAGGATAAAATTGCGGCTTGGGTCTCCAAGTACCATTCCGCTTGGGAAGACCACCTTGAGGTTACAGTCTTCGACCACGGTAAAGGTTCCTTCCCATTCGCAGCCCAATGCATCACCCACACGAAGGGTGTAGGTACCTCCCTTTTCAGGGCTAAAGCTAGCATCTTTTGACATTACCTTCCCCTCCAAAGTCCAGGAGTAGCTGGCATAGCTACCAGGGTTGAGGGTAACCGATTTTCCTTCTAGGGCACAAATCACAAGAGGATCTGAAGGTAGAATAGGGGGGCTCAATTTGGACTTCACAACCACAACATTGGCTCTGCCGATCTCACATCCAAATTGGCTGCGCAAAAGTACCTCGTAGGTACCTTCTTGGTTGACTTCAATGAGGCTAGTCGTGAATTGGGGTAGCCTAGTTCGCGTTCCTCCCGTTACCAAAAACCATTCAAAGCTTTTTACGGTGGTTAAATTGGCTTTCACTTCAATCGTTGTCTTGGATTGATCTACACAGAAAGGATTGGCATCCAAACTTACCGTGAGACGATTAGGGAGTAAGGTTGCGGTAAATGGAATTTTCTTGATTGGGCAAAGCACTCCCGAAATGGGCTGTACTTCTAAGGTATAGTTTCCGGACTTGCTCGGCACAAATTCTTTCCTCCTTCCTACTATAATTCCCAAATCATCCCGCCAGAGGAAGATCACATCGGCTGGATTAGCATTTTTAAGGATGGCCTCAAATCGGATCCCGGTAAGGCAATCCACGATGGGTGGAGAAACCTCAAAATCAAGCGCTGGACTCAAATTAACGCTCATTTGGAGTACTTTAGGGCAGCTGACTCCAGTAGGATCGACCCCGAGGATGGCATATTTTCCTGCTTGGGTTAGAAGAAAGGCTCCCCCTGCCTGAGGAGCAATTGAGTTGCCTGTTGGTCCTGTGATTAGGTAGTTTAGTGGCTTGGGGCCACTTGGGGCAAAGGAGTAGGAAACACAACCTTCCACCACGGCAGGTACAGAAAATTGAACCTCAAATTTTTGAGCTACTGTATAGATCGTTTTATTGGGGATGGAGCAGCCTGTTGGATCTAGAATTTCCACCAAATAGTTTCCGTAGGATACAGGAATCTGAAAACTAGCTTGATTTGGAAGCGGTCCACTCAGTTCAAGTCCATCGCCCTGGCGGACGATTTTGTAAGTGCCTACTCGGGGCAACCCAGAAGTTAAATTAATTTGAATTGATCCCTGTGACACTCCAGTAGGTGAGCAGCTTTCATCTTTTGCCAATACTGTAAAAGCATAGGCTGCTGGAGGGTTTAAATTTTCTACCGTCACTGAGGCAGAATAGGTGCAGCCTGCTGTATTTTCTGCCTCAAAGGTATATACTCCAGGTGCAAGGCCCGAGATTGGAATCAGGGTACCTGCTGGAGCCGCAGGGAAGGATAGTCCCATTTCTACCAGTCGAAGCCGACTTACTGCAGCTAGAAGTCGCACCTCAACGGCTCCATCTTTGGTAGCACAGCTTGTGGCGCCTGCTGTAGCTTTGGCTTCTACCTTAGGCAGTTCGTTGACTAGTAGATTTAGGGATTTGGATACTTTACAGCCTGGAAGAATAGGATCTTGGGCCACAAAGCTGAGCTTGTATTGCCCTGGACCAGGTAGGCTTTGGATTTGCAATTTCAACTCAAAGAAAGGACCTAATGGGACCTGAACTCCATTGCCGTTGCGCTCGTAAAACCATTCCCCAGTGACGGGCGTATTGGGGGCGAAGGTTACGGAAGTTTCTTCGTAGCAGACTACGGTGGCCGTTTGGGTTAGGTCAAATTCAAAGGCTGGCCCCACAAAAATGGAGGAGGTAGTATTACAGGTTTCATAGAGTGTTGCCTCTTCATTCCCTCCAGCTGTTGTTGGGCGGTATTGAACGACCACGGTGTAGATACTTTCCTCCGTTACGGTAATTGTATTGGAATTGCTGTCCCCAAAAATAGTTCCTGCTGCATTGGTCCATAGAAAATCATATAATCCTTGACTCGGGTTGTAGCCATTAATAGCAGTGAGGGTGATTGGGGTGCCTTCACAGAGCGTGGCATCAGATGCCAGGGTCAAGACTGGGGGAGCGATGACTTTGAGGGTTCCTTTATCGGTGAAATAGCCGATCTCTGCGCATCGGTCTACCCGTAGCTCGATAGTGTAGGTTCCTGGCTTGGTGAAGAGTTGCTCTAAGTTTTGAAATTGATCTCCTGGACCTCCAAAATTGGAGCGAATGACCGTTCCGTCTTCATGGGTGATGGTCCAAAAATAGGAGTCAATGTCGGGTTCTCCTCCTCCTTCTAGGGTAGCGGTCGCACCAGATACCGGGTCCAAGCAAAGCGTAGAAGGGATGCCTAAGGCAGGTTCGGGGATAGAGCTCCCCGAGTTTTGAACGAAGGAAGGCAATCCTAAATTGGAAGTGCCTGGCATGGCTGCTACGGCATTTTGGTTGAAGGTACTTGCTGCGGTGCAACCGGAGCCTACCTGGATTTGACCAATGCGGTTATCTCCCACGATGGTTACATAGATCTGACCATCAGCCGCGATTTGTAAGGCACCTAAATTGAGACTAGAGGTTCCTGAAACCTGTTTTTTGGTAGAAAGGATGCAGGTGGCTCTTGCAATTGCAGTTGTGGCTGTAGCAAAACAAGAAGGGCAGCCCGAAGTCACCTCCTTGATGATAAATTCTTCGATACCTGGTCCCCCATTGCGGTAGGAAACGAGGATGCGGTCGGAGTCAGAAGAAAATTCGAGTCCGTAAATTTCACCTGAGCAACCGAGGTCAAGGAGAGCGTATTCGGTAAGCTCCCCGGTTTGTTGGTCGAATTCAAAAATCTCGGTTCGGTTGCAGCCATCTTCAAAAATGGTAATAGCAAGTTTGCTACCATCTGGGCTAAATTTCATTGTCCCCACGCCGGAATTGTAGCCATGGGTACTTCCTACCGAGCTTTTGACGGATTGGCCGATGCCTTGAGAGGATACGGGGTAGGCACGGAAGGTATTGTTGCCCAGTTCGTGAAAAATCGCCCAGGTAGTATCTCCTGCACTTAGTGCTGCACTATGCTCGGTAGAGGGACTGAAGAGGAAGTTGTTTTTGGTGACTACGTTCCCCACTCCCGTGGGATTTTCAGCCTTGATATCCACTAGGGAAAAGCTAACGACATTGCTGCCACTCGTCGAGGCTTGCGTCGTGAAAAGATAGAAAAGGCTGGGTTGAGTAGGTACACCTACTGCCAATACCCCTTGGCTAGCAGTGTTGCTACCTCCAATGTCGCTGCCATTTTCCATCAAGTCTCCGTTGAGATCCCAGACAGATTCGCCGTCGCTGTAGAAAAGCACTTGTCCTGTTTGATCCGAGATAGTGGTAGTGCCGGCGGGAATGTTTTGTGAATGAGGCACTTCAATTGGGCGTGGTACTGGAGCATTTTCATCATCAGGGTCCGGATTGAAGTCTAGGCCTGCTCCATTTCCAAAATACCAGATGTTATTGGTTTGGTCTGGAATGTCCCACATTTTGATTCGTATTTCTGCATAGGCATAGCAGGAGGTTCCAGGCTCCCGTACCAGCACCCAGTATAATCCGGGTTTGCATACTTCATTGGCTCCCTTAGCGATCCAGCCATCTTCACGCTTATTGGACCAAAAGTATTCGTAATTGGTTCCACCACCCGTACCTCCTCCTGTACCTCCTCCAGTGCCGCCACCTGTTCCGCCACCGGCACCACCACCAGACTGCGCTTGCAGGAGGGGATCAAGGTCGATGCAGGACTCGCAGAGGGTTGTGTCTGAAGGGCTAAAGTTGGCCTGCAGCTCATTTTCTGTAAGCGTGATGGTTTTGGTCACCTCTTTGGTGGTACTGTCTGGAAAAGTCACCGTAAGCGTAACCTCTAGGCTGGTTCCTGTAGCTGCTTCTGAAGGTACCAAAAAGTGTTCTTGATTAAAGTCTGCCGGTAGTGGGTTGCCATCGGCTCCACTCAGTGGAGGTGAGAATTCCCAAGAAAAGGAGAGCGGCAGGTAGTTGGCAGGAGTAATTTCACTGATAAGTTGTACGGGATTATTGGCACAGGGCTCCTCAGGATCCCAAGAAAAGTCCACTGCAGGTTCTATATCGGCATTGGGAGCAAAAACAGGGAAGACGCGGCCACAGAAATCACTTCCCGCAAAGGGATCTTCTTCCAATCCTAGCGTAGCAAGTGTGATGGCATCCGGATTTTTGACCCTGCCAATCAATTGTGGTCCACCTGGTCGCTCCTCATAGAGGTAGTACAGGGAGCCATCTGGACCTGTTTTGACATCGTAGATTTGATGAATGCTTGGGTCTATAGGAACTAGTTCAGGTATCGCAGTTGGAGAATTTCTAGGAATTCGGAAAAGCTTATTTCCTCTTGAAAAAAAGATAAAATCTCCTTCGGAGGAAAAATCTGCTCCAAAAATAGCATCCGTTCCACCTGAGTTAGTTAGGGTGACAGGACTACCAAAAGTGCCCGTACTAGAATTAAAGGTAAGCAATACTAAGTCATCTCCTGGGTTAGGAGGGAGAAGTAGTAGACTACTGCTAGCCTCCTCAAATACGATTGCTTTGGGAGCGAAGGGAATGGCTGCTGTACCTGTTAGCGTAAATGACCCTGAAGTCGATTCTAATCTGCGGGACTGTAGATTTCCCCCTGCAAAGCTAATCAAATAGGAAGGTGAGCTTGGGGTCTTGACCACCAACACAGCCCCTTGAGCTGGCCCTATACCTTGGTTTTTAGTCGTGATTTTACCAAATGGGGGTTGTGCACCTGTCGCTTGGCCGAGCGCATTCATATCTACGACTGCATACTGAAGCTGTCCAGTAAGCGTTAAATAAAAAATGTAAAAAAGTTTATTGCCTGTGGGATTATAGTCCAAAATACCTGTAGCCACGGTCTGTCTCCCTTGAAAGTTGCCATTCAATCCTGGTGCTGAACCTTCAATTGGATTACCCGAATAATCGTAAACTAACTCCCCATTGGTGTAGAACAAGGGTTGGCCCGTGATTGGGTCAATGGCAATGGAATTGTTGAAGGCTCCTCCAATAATCGTGGCGGGGAGGGTTTGCACAGTAGCTGTTTCTCCTTTCCCGAAGGAGAGGTAGGGATGACCTCCAGTGCTGCAATTTCCAAAAATCCATTCGTTGCTATTGTATCCTTGCGCCAAAACTGACTCAGTCCAAGACATTGCTACTAGCAAGGTAAGGCCTGCAAATAGAAGGATGAAACGTATGGAATTAACCTTGTTTTTCATATTTTTAGCCCGACTTCTAAAACATCCAATTGGAGCTTACGTTTAAAAGTGAAGTGCGTATTCAAATAAACGAACTATTTCGTGTTACGGTCTCTGCCGCCATTAGTTTTTTT
>SXYU01000060.1 GCA_005788235.1 Cytophagales bacterium | reverse complement strand
TTGGCTTGAATGTGTTTGAAACTAGTTGGCTTGCCAGGATATCCTTGAAATACGAGTCCTGCGATACTGGCAATTTCCCGAAACTTCCGCTTGGAAAGCTCGCTTTCATTGATGCAGTGGAGTATATCCTCTTCCAAGTGATCTAGGCTGAATAAGTCCTCTTCCAGCAATTCTTCGATATCCACGCGAACATCTGAAAATAATTCGAAGCCATAGTCATTCATAGCCATGCTGAAGGATATTGGAAATCGCTGCGCAATGCGATAGGCAAGTAAGGCGCTGAGCAGTTCGTGCACCATTCTACCTTCAAAAGGATAGAAAAAAAGGTGGTATCCTTCCCGAGTTTGCAAGGACTCAATCAAGAAGGTCTGGTTATCGGGAACCAATGAAAGCTGCTGCTGCAGGTCTAAAATGGGTAATACCCGCCTCACTTCTTCAGAATGAATGATGCCCTGATTGTAGGATTTGAAGATTTCCCGGATCTGGTGTGCAAGTTTGGAGGATAGAGACATGCGCGCTCCCATCCAGCTCACCACTTGGTTAGCTTTTTTCGTGGTCATCTGTACCACGGCATCTAAGCCTTTGACATAGAGCAACTCTAGATTTCTGCCTGCAAAATAAAAGCGGTCTCCCACTTTTAGCTTGGCAATAAAGTATTCCTCCACCGAGCCCAAGTAGGTACCGTTTTTGAATTTCACCTTCATGGACACATCACTCACGATGGTTCCCATGCTGAGTCGGTGCTTCATGGCAATTTTCTTATTTTTTACTCGGTACATCCCATCTTCCTCCACCACTACTTTTAGGAATTCATCGTAGCTCCCTAGCGAACTTCCACCTTTGGTGATAAATTCAAGTATCCAATGGTACTCTTCCAAGCTTAATTGCTCGAAGGACTTTGTTTTTCGGACGATTTGAAAAAGAGCTTGGGGTGCAAATCCTTCACCTACCGCCAGCGTTACTAGAAATTGAATCAATACGTCATAGGGAAGGTCTGGTGGATATTGAGATTCCAAATCTTCTGCTTCTATGGCAGTTCGTAAGGCAGCTGCTTCAATGAGTTCTAGGGCATTTGTGGGTACAAAAAATACCACAGAAGGATGGCCAGGTTGGTGGCCTGCTCTGCCTGCACGTTGCACAAATCGAGAAACTCCTTTTGGACTTCCAATCTGAATGACCCGATCTACTGGTCGAAAATCAACCCCCAAATCCAAACTAGAGGTGCATACCACCACCTTTAGAATTCCCTCGTGCAATGCATTTTCTACCCAGTTGCGAATGCTGCTATCCAAGGAGCCATGGTGCATGGCCATCCATCCTGCCCAATCAGGTCTGATTTCAAGAAGTTTCTGGTACCACATCTCTGTTTGTGAGCGGGTATTCGTAAAAAGTAAAACGGATCTGCCCCCTTCAATGGTCTCGATGACCTGATCCACTAATCGAAGTCCTAAATGCCCAGACCAAGGATATTTTTCTATTTCTTCTGGAAAGATAGACTGTAGCCGAATCTCTTTTTGAAGGTTTGCTTTGATGATATGTAAGGGAAGCTCATGCCCTAGCAAGGTGCTGGCTGCCTCCTGCAAGTTGCCAAGCGTGGCAGATATCGCCCAACGCATAAAGGGATGGCTACATTTTGCTTGTAAGTAGGCGAGTGCCAATTGGATTTGAACCCCTCGTTTGTTGCCCACTAGTTCATGCCACTCATCAACTACTATGCACCGGATATTTTGGTAGAGGGCTGCGGGATCTTTCTGGGACAATATAATATGTAAGGTTTCTGGGGTCGTAATCAAACATTCGGGTGGATTCCGTTGAAATCGAGCCCTTGTTTTGGCATCGGTATCTCCATTTCGCACCGCTACGGTCCAGGGTACTCCCAATCCATCACAGGCTTCTTGCATGGCTTTTTGTAGGTCTTGGGCAAGTGCCCTGAGGGGAGTTATCCAAATGAGTTGAATCCCATTTTTTTTAGGTGATTTCCAATCGTCCGGATTATTTTGAATGTAGTTCAAAAGTACCCCAAACCAGAGGGCATAGGTTTTTCCAGAACCTGTGGGAGCGTTTAGTAGGCCCGACTTACCTTCCAGGTAATCTTTCCATGCTTGAATTTGGAATGGAAATGGAGTCCATCCTTTTTGCTTGAAGTAGGCAAAGCCTGGGGTTAACTGCGCTTCTTCCATATCAGGGCAGTAGGGCTTTCAGATCCGCCAGGCTGTTTGCTTGGTCGATTGTTTTGTCTTTTCGCCAGCGGGCGATTCGTGGAAAGCGTAGTGCAATGCCGCTTTTGTGCCGAGAGCTAACTTGGATGCCCTCAAAGGCGATTTCAAAAACTAGCCCAGGGGTAACAGTCCGAACAGGGCCAAATTTTTCCTTGGTATTTTTTTTGACATAGGCGTCTACCTCTCGAATTTCTGCGTCTGTGAGACCTGAATACGCTTTGGCAAAAGAAACCAATACTTCACCGTCCCAAAGTCCAAAGGTATAGTCGGTAAAAAGGTCTGCTCTTCGTCCATGTCCTTTTTGTGCATAAATCAGCACCCCGTCGATATGCAGGGGATCTAGCTTCCATTTCCACCAAGCGCCTCGCTTTCTCCCCGTTTCGTAGAGGGAGTCTTTCTTTTTGAGCATCAGGCCTTCGGTTTGAAGTTCTCTGGCATTTTCTCGGACTTGAGCCAATTCCTCCCAGGAAGTGAAGGTGACTGTCTCGGAAAGTTTAAGATTTGGTTGATTTACAGAGATCACAAACTCCTCTAATAGCACTTTTCGGCGGCTTAACGGTTCATTTCGAAGGTTTTGACCCTCCCATTCCAAGAGGTCAAAAGCGATAAAACTTACTGGGGCTTCGAGTAAGATTTTCTTAGACAGACTTTTTCTAGTGATGCGTGTCTGTAGGACTGAAAATGGAAGGGGAACACCTTCCTTGAATGCCAGTAATTCTCCATCGAGAACCGTACCATCTGGGACTTTTTCCAAGAACTCCAAGATTTCCGGAAACTTATCGTTAACCAGCTCCTCCCCACGGCTCCAGATAAAGGATTGGTGCCCTCTTCGAATGAGTTGCCCTCGGATGCCATCCCATTTCCATTCGGCGAGCCATTCGGAAATGGAAAAGTTGTCCTGGAAATTGGATTCGATGGGATGGGCCAAGAAAAAGGGGTAGGGTTTGGACTGATCTTCTTCAAGATTATCTGGATGAAGGAGTTCTTTGAGACTTATTTTTTCTGGATTCCAATTGCCCATCAAGCGATGCGCGACTTGGGCCTGCGAAAGCCCTGAATAGGTAGCGAGGGCTTGAATCAATAGATTTTGGCTGACGCCAATTCGGAACCCTCCTGTGATCAATTTATTGAATACAAATCGCTCCAGACTTGTGAATTGATCCCAAGCATTTAAAACTTTTGTTTTTTTTTCTCCTTCGGCATCTTTTTTCAAATTTTGAAGCCAATCTATCCATTCAGTTAGCGATAAGTTATGCGTGCCAGTGGTTGAAGGAAGAAGTAAAGCGATTGTTTCAGCTAGGTCGCCTACCGCTTGGTAAGATTCTTCAAAAAGCCAATCTGGGACACCTGATTTTTCTTGGCACCAAGTTCGTAATTGTTTTGTGGTCACTTGCCGCTGTGGCCGCCGATGAGAAAAAATAGCAACCACCCAGACCGAATCTGAATCTGAGGCATGCCTAAAAAACCAGGCCAAAGCATCGAGCTTATCCCCAGTTTTGGTGGATTGGTCGAGTCTATGGATTAGTTCTGCAAAATTTCGCATGGAATCAGGAGAATAAAATGAGTTTTAATCAATAAGGGTAGGTTAACTCCTGAAAATAATCCGAATTTAAGGATAGGTTTGAACTGGAGTTTTTGGGTAAGTATTACAAGTTTACAAAGGTAAATTAGAATTTAAGGTAGTGTCACTAGATTTTGACTAGCCTTTAATTAGTTCAACTTCTTTAATTTAATTCAAAACTTCACTAAGCAAAATATGCGGTACTTTTAGTAAGTGATTTAACAAAAAAAAGGGGCTAATCCATAAGAAAAGCCCCTTTTTTATTCGACTAGGAAGATTAGTTTAAAATCACTGGGAAGGTGATGTCCAAGTCTGTTTCTCCACCTGCCTGTATGAAGTTGGCAAAGTTAGGATTGCTGGCTCCAGCGAAGCTCTTGTTCAGGTCGTGGCGAAGGACCACACGCATGTTGCTGTTGTTGGTGCCTGTAGAAGAGGATACGGTCACGATGGTTTTGAGACCTAAGGCTATGCCTCCGGCATCCGCATATTGAATACTCAAGATGCTGCTATCGAACACTTGGCCCAAAAAGAAAAATTGGTGCTCAGCAGCCTCTTCCAAGATTTCTTTGGTAATGTCTTCATTTTCAATTGCGTTAGTTACCTCAATAGTCATTTGGTACTTTTTTCCTTTGCTAAGGCTGATCGATTGAATGGTAGGAGTCTTGCCTACTTCAATGCCTTGCGGGTCACTAGCCTTGAAACTTAAAACTGAACCTACCAATGCGTTTGAAGCATTCAATTCTTGAAACTTCAGGGTCACATCAGTGATTACTTCTCCATCATTTTCTTTTTCAGGATCTTCACTCTCGCAAGAGGAGAAACCAAAGGCCAATACGGCTAAGAGGTAAAGCGATACTTTTTTTAGATTTTTCATGGAAATTAAATTTAGAATTGGTAATTGAATTTGAGTTGAAAATTTCTTCCCATATCGGCAGTGAAATACCGAAAACGGTTCATGTATTCTTTGAATTCAGTATTTAGGAGGTTATTCACCTGGGCACTTACACTGAAATCATGTTGGAAAAGCTGTATTTTTTTGGCAAAGCTCAAGTTCACTAAGGTGTAGCCTGGAGGGGCAGGGGCAAGGTCAAAGTCCGGTTCTCGACTTTGTTGGGCGACCAGAACCTGGCTTAGCGTCAGGCGGTTTTGGCGCTCTGGGTCTGTCCCAAATTCATAAGATAGTCCCCAATCCATCCGATCAGAAGGAATAAAAGGGAAGAAGCTATTCGATTCGGTATTTTTTGCTCGAATGATCGAACCTTTTGCATAGCCATTGAATTGATCCGTAAACTCGTAGGTTCCGGATAGATCGACACCATAAAAGAAGGCATCAGCTTGGAGGTATTCGTAGACATTGAAGGTTCCTCGTAAGCTTACGAAAGTTTGTCTAGTTGGATTCAGAAAGATGTAATCTTGAATCTGATTGGTGTATCCAGTTAGTTCTAGGGTAGCACGCTTACCTTCATACTCCAAAGAATTGACCCATTTGAAAGACTTTTCGGTCGCCAAGTCAGCATTTCCAATTTCTACCGCAGCAGCGCCATGGTGTAGCCCTTGGCTAAAGAGTTCATTTACATTTGGGGGTCTCCAAGCGGTACCTAGGTTGGAAGTAAATGTCAAATTGGAATTGAGCTGGTACATTCCACCTAGAAAAGCCGAACCATTTTGGTAGGTTAGATTGGATTCTTGAAGGTCATTGCTGATGTATCTAGCAGCTGAAAGCGTTCGGTAATCGTAACGGAGACCTGCTTCCAATTCCAAAGGACCCTTCAGGTATTTTTCCATTAGGTAAACGCTAGCATTAATCAGGTCATAATTTGGGATTAATGGGGTAACACCTGTTCCAGGTAAGTTGCTGTTGGCTTGCTGTATCAGGTGAAGGCCCATGGATCCTGTCCAATGAGATTTTAAATTGTGCTCTAAAAATAGTTCTGCAGTATTGGTAAATAGCTCCAAATCCAAACTTGGGCGCGTATTCAATTCTCCCCTTCGCCGGTCAAATTCTTGGCGGTTGTTTTGTTGGAAACCATACTGAAAATTGAGTTTCCAAGAGGGATTCAAGTGGTAATGCGCCTTGATTTTGGTTAAATGGTGTGTGACCACCTGTTTGGGATTGTTGAGGGTGTAGGTAAAGTTCGCTTGGGTAAAGGGAGCTCCATTTTCAATGATTTCAAGCAAATCGGATAAGTTGCCAGTATGTGAGTCGCGGAGAATACCCAATTCAGTAGTGAAAAAGCTGTAGTAGATTTCAGTCCCCAGTTTGGAGGAACTGTAGCCTATAGCAGCAGAGGCACTTCCCTCAGCCATTCCTGTGTTGCCTTGGAAATAATCAGGGGTTCGAACATTTCCTGCGCGCCTTGCTGCTCCTTGAATACGGTAACCAAGGCCTTCTACCGTACCAGAACCACCAGAATGGGATACAGCTACATTTCCTGCTCTTCCATTGCTTTGACCGACTAGGTTGATTTCCGTTTTTGATTTATCGGATGTCGGCAGGGCAGGAGGGTTGACCAATATCACTCCTCCCATCGCTTCAGGTCCATAACGAACTGTCTCTGCACCTTTGACCACCGTAAGTTCATCCGCTAAAAAAGGGTCAATTTCTGGTGCATGTTCTGCTCCCCACTGCTGTCCTTCCAGTCGGATTCCGTTGTTGAGAATTAAGATTCGGTTACTGTGGAGCCCATGGATGACGGGTTTGGATATAGTATTTCCAGTGGAGAAGGTAGTTACGCCTGCTACACGTTTGAGGCTTTCACCCAAACTTTCACCGCGAGATTGTAGGAGGGCTTCCCCATAGAGGGTGGATACTGCGGTAGTTGTTTGAACGGCCTCTCGGTGCCCATGTACCTCTACACCTTTGAGCGCCACCGCCTCTTCCTCCATTTTGAAGGTTAAATTACTGTTCCCGGTACTCAGAACGATGGATTGCTTGATTTCCTTATGTCCAATAAAGGTAATCTGTATCGTTTGCTGTCCTGGGCATAGATTTCTAAGGGCAAAATTACCGTTGGCATCTGTAGCAACTCCAAGGGATGATTCAGGAATCCACACGTAGGCAGCTTCTATGGGCTGGTTATTCTCCAAATGAAGTACCCTCCCTCGTAGGACGAGGTTGCATTTTTGTGCTTTAAGGGTACCCAGGGAAACTACCATAGCCAGACAAAGCAAAATCGCTTTTTGAATCATAGTTGCAAAAGTAAAGTTTCATTTAATATTACCCAATCTTTTTGTAACAAAGTTGCAAATGATGACCAAAGGTAAAATTTATAGATGTGTACGGATATCGTAGTGCTCAGCATTTAACTAAAAGCAAAAAATCCAGCAGTACTGCTGGATTTATAAATTTTAAATGGCTTAAGAAGATCAGTTACCAAGCCAGCTGGTCCAAGGAATGCGGCTTAAGATCAAGATTAAACCCACGGCATACATCATGTAGATGCTTCTAAATTTTGAGGTTGAACTTTCCAATTTTTTTGCACGGATAAATCCTACAGAAACCAATAGGATCGCTAGAATATTGATTAGCGGGTGTTCCAATGCGGTCAATCGAGCAGTTGCATCTGCCATGGCTCCACCACCTGCCAGCAAGGAATAGCCCAATGGACTTACAAAGTAGAGAATCAAACCTACCAAAAGTTGGATGTGGCAAAGAATAAATGCAATCAAGGCAATTTTTCGGTCTTTCTCTTGAAACTCTCTGCCAGAGAGTGCGCCAACTAAGGCCCAAATAATGACAAGAACCAAGGCAAGTAATGCTAAATAAGCCAAGCCTGAGTGAGTGTGTTGAAGTCCAGTATACATGGATAGGGTGTTTAGGAGATGAATTTTGGAAAACTAGTTTATTCCGGAAGGCAATATCTTTGAAAACTACTCGACATACAAGACTAAGCCCTTCAAATATTCAGTTTCTGGATGAAAGCAATTGATTGGATGGTCTGCTGGTTGAGTGAGTTGATGCAGGATCCGTACATTTCGATTACTCTCTAGGGCTGCCGCGGTGATTGTATTGGCAAAAAGTCGTTTATCGACCACCTGGCTACAGGAAAAGGTAAACAGAATGCCTCCCGATTTGATTTTCCGAAGTGCCTCTGCATTCAGTCGTTTGTATGCCTGCACAGCATTGTGTCTTGCCTTGAGGCTTTTGGCAAAGGCAGGAGGATCCAAAATAATAAGATCAAAATCCTCTCCAATTTCGCGAATGTATTTGACCACATCCGCTATGATGGATTGGTGCTTGCCTTTGAAACCTGCATTCAAGGCCATATTTTCGTCCGTTAGTTCTATGGCTTTTTGAGAAATATCTACCGAATGCACTTCGCTGGCACCTTCCTGCAGGGCTAGCACTGAAAATCCTCCTGAGTAACAAAAGGTATTCAGCACTTTTTTCCCTTTTGCATAGCTGGCGACTAACTTTCTGTTTTCACGTTGATCGATAAAGAAGCCTGTTTTCTGGCCTTTCTCCCAATCGATCTTGTAGCTTGCTCCGTACTCTTTCACTACATCGGTCTCTGCCTTACCCCATACCCATTCGTTTCCGAGTGAGCTGTCTGTCTTGGGTAAGGTTTCGGCACTTTTATCATATACGCCCTTTAGTTTCTTTCCATAAACAGCCTTCAGACCTTCGGCTATTTCTGCCACGTGCTGGTGCATGCCTAGGTTATGTGATTGGATCACAGCTGTGCCTTGGTAGAAATCGATAATGAGTCCTGGTAAGCCATCTCCCTCTCCATGTACTAGTCGGTAGACGGTGGTATCTTTTTGGTCGGTAAGCTGCAAGGCTGTTCGAACGGCATAGGCGGCACCTAATTTCGCTATCCAAAAGGCGAGGTCAATGGCCCGCTCTTCAAAGGAAATAATGCGTACCATGATGGATCCTTGGGAAAAATGACCGATGCCTAAGAAATCATTTTTGGAAGAATAAACAGCGACCAAATCTCCATTCTTCAGCCCCTCTGTACCTTTAGCAATGGCCCCAGAAAATACCCAATGGTGTTTCCGAAGGAGCGATACCTCCTTACCTTTTTGTAATGTAATCTTAGGATAGTTCATCGGGAGTTAAAGTTTTGGATGGAAAAATAAGGCTCCCTACACCCATGGCTAGCCCACTCGCGAAAAGCCCAATAAGATGCGTTTCCTGATTGGGTAGATACATTTCTGCAGCAAGGTAGGCACCCATTCCCACAAATAATGCAAGAAAGGCTCCTCCTGCTGAGGCCTTTTTCCAATACAAGCCAGCGGTAAGTGGAACAAAAAGGGATACCAGCATCAAAATAGATGCTCCAGCTACTAGCTCGTAAATATCTGATTTCCATGTGGCCATTCCTAAAGCTATGCCGGCTACCAGCACTACATTCGCTCTTAGTATCCATAAAAAATGGCTGTCTTTCAATTTTTTTCTAAAGTAGGGTCGAATCAAATTCTCAGAAATAATCGTAGCTGGCGCCAATAAGCCTGAACTGGTGGTGCTCATAATCGCAGAGATCAAGGCTCCAAAAAAGAGCACTTGAATCGGAAGGTTGCTATGCTGCAAGACCATGGCCGGCAATAGCATTTGTTTATCAGCTAAATAAAGCTCTGGGTATAGGATTTTTGCTCCTAAGGCAATAAATAGCGGCAACAATCCAAAAGTAAGGTAGAATATCCCTGCAAGATAGGTGGACTGAACAGCTACTTTCTCTGATTTTGAGGACATCACCCGTTGGTAAATATCCTGGGAAGGGATACTTCCCAAGCCCAAGATAATCCATGCACCAAAATAAGTAGTCCAAGCTGAGAAGTTGGGTTCGGGAAAAAACTGGAAGCTTTCAGGGGGAGCTTTTTCGAAAATCACGCGTATACCTCCCGCTTGGTCTGCTACCAAGTAGGCTACAGCAAGTAAGCCCACGACTATTAAGGTAGTCTGCATAAAGTCGGTAATGGAAATGGCCCACATGCCTCCCAAGAAGGTATAAAAGACTACAATACCTGCAGAAATGACCATCCCCTCCACAAGGCTGAGCTCGGTTACCGCTCCTAAAACTAGGCTCAAGGCAATCAGCTGGGCAGCTACATAGCCAAAGTAGGCAGGAATCATAAAAATGGAAGCAAAAAAGGCTAATCTTTCCCCAAAGATTTTCTTAAAGACATCCCCAATCGTCAGCACATTCATGCGATACATGGGGCGGAGGAAAAAAAGCCCAAATAAAATTAGACAGAGTGCGCCACCAAAAGGATCTTCAATCACGCCTAATAGTCCTTCTTCTAAGTAGACAGCCGAAGCACCGAAAATGGTCTCTGAGCCAAACCAGGTTGCAAAAAGTGCCGATGCAGACAGAAAGAGCGGTAGCGATCGACCAGCAAGCACAAAGTCATTCGAATTTTTAACTAACCGAGAGGACCAAGCTCCAATCGCAAGGGTAAGTGCTAGGTAAATAAGAATTGCAGTGAGCAGCACAGGTCTTATTCTAGGTTTTAAACTTTAACGCCGTACATTTTTTCCCGCAAGGCCTTGATTTCTGGATTCATCAAGTAGTCATCGTAAGACATGCGTCGATCAATCGTTCCGGTAGGGGTAAACTCCACAATTCGGTTGCAGGACGATTGCACAAAGGCATGGTCATAGGAAGACATCAATACCGTGCCGTTAAATTCAATGATGGCATTGTTGAAGGCGGTGATGGATTCCAAATCGAGGTGGTTGGTAGGTTCGTCCATGACCAAGAGGTTGGGATTCTGCAGCATCATTTTAGAAACCATGCAGCGAACTTTTTCACCTCCTGAGAGTACGGAACATTTTTTAAGTGTTTCTTCTCCTGTGAAAAGCATTCTTCCCAAAAATGTGCGGACATAAGCCTCTTCTTGGTTTACAGAAAACTGCCGCAACCAGTCGATCAGGTTGAGGTCTGACTTGAAGAACTCGGAGTTGTCGTTAGGCAAATAGGCCTTATTGATCGTAACTCCCCACTTCAGGCTTCCCTTGGTTGGTGCTGATTCTTCTACGATGGTTTGGAAAAATTTATTTACTGCCTGTTTGGTTTTGGAGATGAAAGCGATTTTGTCGCCCTTGTCCACCATCAAGTTGACGTCTGTATAATAGGTGACGCCTCCTTCTTTCAGCTCGAGATTTTCGGTCATGAAGATTTGGTCACCTGCTTCTCGTTCTGGCTTGAAGATGATGCCAGGATACTTTCTGCTGGAGGGTTCAATCTCATCTACATTTAATTTTTCAAGCATTTTCTTGCGAGCAGTAGCTTGCCTAGACTTGGCAACGTTGGCGGAAAATCGGGCGATAAAATCCTGAAGATCTTTTCGCTTTTCATCTGCTTTTTTATTCTGGTCAGACCGTTGTTTCAAGGCAAGTTGGGAGGACTCGTACCAGAAGGTATAGTTGCCAGAGAAGATTTTAACTTTTCCAAAGTCGATGTCCACCACATGAGTAGAAACGGTATCCAAAAAGTGACGGTCGTGGGAAACTACGATGACCAAATTTTTAAAGTCTATCAAGAAATCCTCCAACCAGACGATAGTTTCTGTATCCAAGTCGTTGGTAGGTTCATCGAGAATTAAGATATCAGGGTTGCCAAAAAGCGCCTGCGCCAATAGCACACGAACTTTTTGATTGCCCGCTAGGTCTTTCATGAGGGTGTAATGGATATCCTCAGAAATGCCAAGACCAGAAAGTAGGGAAGCTGCGTCGGATTCGGCATTCCAGCCATCCATTTCGGCAAACTCGGATTCCAGCTCGGAAGCACGAATTCCGTCCGCTTCTGTAAAATCTTCTTTGAGGTAGATTTCATCCTTTTCCTTCATGATGGTAAACAACTTTTTGTGGCCCATCAAGACGGTCTTTAACACATCGATTTCATCAAATTCGAAGTGATTTTGCTTCAACACCGCCATGCGCTGCCCAGGGGTAATGTTGACTCCCCCAGAGGTGGATTCCATGTCACCAGACAAAATCTTTAAAAAAGTGGACTTCCCGGCTCCATTGGCTCCGATGACACCATAGCAATTGCCAGGCGTAAATTTGAGGCTTACCTCATCGAATAGGGTTCTTTTTCCAAATTTGAGGGAAAGGTTATCTACTGAAATCATTTGCTATTGAATTTGAGAAGCGCAAAGATAGGGATTAATCCCTTTTTTTGAGGATTTGTCTGTCTACTGATCGGCTGAAATTTATCCCTTCATGTATTGCTAAATTGTTCCAAAAAATACATTTATCTTCACCTTGTCATTTTAAAGAGACTTCCACTTCCATGCAAGTGATTTTCCGTGCCCTCTTTCTTCTTTTGGTCGTGCTGGCTTCCTCCCTATCGGGGTATGCGCAGCTTTCTACTGTAGGGAAAGAATTTTGGGTGGGTTTTATGGAGAATAACCGATCGCTGCCCAATACTCCAGATTATGCTGTCTTATTGATTACGGCTACAGAAAATACGACTGGGGTAATTGAGTATCTTGGGCAGAGTAGTCCATTTACCCTAACTACGGGTCAGCAGTATATTTTTCGTTTGTCTTCTGCTACTTTGGATTTGTTGCATCGGAGTTCGGGTGTGATTGAAAATCTTGGCATCCACATCACCGCATCAGGAAAAATTGCGGTTCATGCCATCAACGAGCGCTATCGGAGTGCAGATGGAACCGTAGTGCTACCGATTACGGCTTTAGGAAAAGACCATTACATTACTTCACATTTTGAAGTCAACCCCTCTGCCAACCTAAATATCAACAACGAGAGTACGCTTTTGGTCGTGGCATCTGAAGACAATACGCGTATTGAAATTACGACTAGCGAGAACTCTATTTCAGGAAATGTAAAAGGAATTCCTTCAGAAATAACCTTGAATCGAGGGCAAAGCTACCAAATCAAGGCCCGAGGAGATCTGACGGGTTCGAGGGTACGGGTAGTAGGATCCAATGCGGATGATTGCAAAAAAATTGCAGTATATGGAGGAAACAAATGGACTTCGGTAGGAGCCTGTGGACAAGCCAATGATCACTTGTATCAACAGGCTTATCCCATCAATACCTGGGGGAGTTCCTTTGTACATACCGCATTATTGGGTAGATCTTCAGGTGAATTGGTTAAAGTTTTGGCTTCTGAGGACAATACGGAAGTTCGAGTAAACGGACTTCTTCAAGCCAAAGTATTGAATCGAGGTGAATGGATGTCCTTGGAGTTTGGAGCCAATGTGTCAGGAAAAATTGATACTTCTAAGCCTTCTTCGGTCACGGTATTTTCAAAAAGTCAATCTTGCAATAATCCTTCAGATCCTTTTGCTAATAATGGAGATCCTTTCATGATTACCTACAGCCCTACGGAGCAATTACTCACGGATTTGACCTTCAATGCCTACGCTTTACCTTCTATCGTCAATCATTATGTCAACATTGTCGTCAAGGCAGGGGAGGAAAACAAAACCCGCTTGGATGGGGTAGTTGTAGGTGCAAATTTTCAAATACTTCCTGGTGATGCAAACTATAAGGTTGCCAGAATAGAAATTACCCAGGGGGTTCACACC
This sequence comes from Cytophagales bacterium, assembly GCA_005788235.1. Classification (GTDB taxonomy): domain Bacteria; phylum Bacteroidota; class Bacteroidia; order Cytophagales; family Cyclobacteriaceae; genus Algoriphagus. The sequence goes on along the minus strand of SXYU01000060.1, from coordinate 2,163 downwards.
CTTTCCAATCCTGCGGGCTTTGCAGCCTATGTATATGGATTTGGTAACATTGAGTCCTATGGCTACGCAGCAGGGGCCTCTTTGACCAATTTGAATTTTGAAACCGTTCCGGACTATGCTTTTGATGTGGTAGGAGAAAATGTGGCCTGCCTCAATCAGGGGGGATCTTGGACAGTGAATCCCGAAAATCCGGACTTCACCTATTTTGTATGGAACTTTGGCGATAGCACAGCTACCAAAATTGGTAAAACAGTAACCCATACCTACACCAAACCAGGAAAGTACGAAGTCAGTATTGTTGCCTCCTTGAACGCAAACTCTTGTAATCAACAAGAAGAAACCACCTTTGAAGTGGAGGTATTGGAGACCAAGGTAGAGCTGATTGGTTCCCAATCCGTCTGTCCGCTAGTAGAAGAGGCCATGTATCGGGTAAAAAATAAACAGAATATAGGCCGAATGGAATTTCAAGTAGAAGGAGGAACGATACTTCAAACCTATTCCGATTCAGTACTTGTTCGTTGGGGCCCCTCCAACACGAATGCAAAGGTTCGAGTCCTGCCATTTTCCGCCAATGGATGTCCAGGTGCTGCGGTTGAACTTCCTGTCGTAGTCAATCTTCGAATTGTCGTTACTGAAGCAGAAGGCGAAAAAGAGGTTTGCTACGATCCTTCGGTTAATTTTACGTATTCGGCACCAAATCCTTCACCTGGTAGAAGGTATGAATGGATTGTTAAGGGAGGAACCTTAGTAAGCGGTCAAAATTCGGATAAGATCACTGTCGTTTGGGATAAAGCAGATGTTACGGGTACCATAGGGTACACCGCTTACAGTTTGGTGGATAATTCCTGTGCTGGAACAGCACCAGATATTCAAGTGAAAGTGGCGAAAGAACTCAATTTAGCCGTTTTGGGAGTAATTCCCGTGGCTTGCTTTGGCCAAGCTACTGGAAAAATTGAAGTGGTAGCCAATGGAGGAACTCCCCCATACACCTTTACTTGGGGCCATGATGCTACCTTAAAGACTGCCGTTGCTCCAAATCTAAAGGCAGGATTGTATTCAGTGAAGGTGAAGGATGCTCTCGGATGTGAAAAAAATATTACAGGAGTAGAAGTAAAAGAACCTCCTCTATTGGAACTAGCAGGACTCACTACAACAGCCACTACCTGCTTTGGAAAAAAAGATGGGAAGGTGAGTTTGCAAGTGAAGGGTGGAGTAGCGCCTTACAGTTTAGAGTTTGGAGGTAAACAGGTTTTTAACGGATTGTTTGAACTCGATACGCTCAAGAAAGAAAAGTACGTTTGGGAAGTCACGGATGCGAATGGCTGTAAAATTCCAGTTTCTTTTGAAATTACTTCCCCTCCGCCATTGGTCGTAGATGTGACCTTAGCAAAGACTGCCTGTCCGGGAGAGGCCAATGGAGAATTGCTTGTTGTTCCTTCAGGTCCAGCTGGCCCTTTTCAATATCTATGGAATCCTTCTTCCCAAATCACTGACTTAGCAACGGGCTTGGCTAAGGGTAGCTACACCGTACAAGTAACCGATGCCGCTGGTTGCATTTCTTTTGGTTCAGGCACGGTGATCGAGGAGGCCCCCAAAATCAGAATGCCAAACGCCTTTAAGCCTACTGAGGCGCCAGGGAAGTTTACAGGAGTTTCCAACTGTGTGGTCAATTTCTCCATGATTATTTACAACCGCTGGGGGCAACTTATCTATTCTGGCAATGAAGGCTGGGATGGTACTTTTGCAGGGGATAATGCCCCAACAGACACCTACGCCTACGCCACCACCTACAGTTATTTGATGGAAGGTAACACAGTTCAGGTAACCTTCAAGGGCTCTGTGGTGTTGATTCGTTGACCAAAATCTGCCCTGTATTGTTTCCTTTTCCTACACCGAATTGGTATAATTTTCCTAGTTTTGTCTCCTCAGCTTTTTTGAAATGAAAAAAATATTGATCACCGGTGGGGCAGGATACATTGGTTCTCACACTGCCGTAGAACTTTGGAATGCAGGCCTTGAACCGATCATTTTAGATAATTTTTCAAATTCCCATGAGACCGTACTCGACCGCCTAGCCGAGATTACTGGGAAGAGATTTGCATTTTATAAGGGTGATTGCAACCAACGGGAGCTCTTGGATCAAATCGCTCAAGATCATCAGCT
>SXYU01000059.1 GCA_005788235.1 Cytophagales bacterium | reverse complement strand
TGCTCCGAGGTACTATCCCATTCACCACCAAGTGATTTTGGAAGGATTAAATGCACTTGATCTTTCCCAACTCCAATCTAGAAAAGAAGCGGATGATCTCCTCGCTCCCTACATTCCGGAACTGGGAATCCGCCAATTTTTGCTCAAAAGCCTGGGTAGGGATGCCAACGGATTCGCATGGAAAATCAACCTTTCGGTGATCACTCAACACATCGAGGAGGTGGGGAAAGCTTTGGATGAAGGAACCGTTTTTGAAGGACCGACCTTGTTTTTGGGAGGTGCCAATTCCTCCTACATTCAAGAGAAAGACCTTCCGGACATGAAGTGCCATTTCCCAAATTGTACCTGGATCTCTATTCCCAATGCAGGGCACTGGCTTCATGCTGAGCAGCCGCAAGCAGTGGTAGCGGAGATGCGAAAGTTTTTAGGCTAGAATTCGAGTTGTCGCAAAATTTGCGACAACTCTTTTTTTGCTGTGCCTTTTTCACGCTCCGCTGCGGCGGAAGAAGAAAAAACACGCAGATTTAGCCCAGTGTGCATATCCGCTTTTTAATCTGAACCCAAGGAAACTTAGGTTGGAAGTTCAAATAGGGTGGCTGTCGACCGTGGACTGTTAGCCGTGGACAATTTTTACTTCACCTTCTTCCCGTGCTTCATTACTAGATCCACATCCTGTAGCAAGTTGATGTAACGCAACACATCCCCCTTTACGGCGATAATATCTGCATATTTCCCTTCGGAGATGGTGCCGTAATCTTTTTCCACCTTCATGGCTACGGCTGGCCAGTAGGTAGCCGCTTTGATGGTCAGCAAGGGGTCCATTCCAAACTGGTTGACCCATACATCCAATTCGTTCCAGGTACTTTGGCTGTGAAATTTCATCGGAATACCACTGTCCGTGCCGATGAGCATCACCACCCCACTTTCTTTGAGTTGGGTAAATTTGCGGTCCAAGGTAGGTTTACGCACGGGAGTAAGTTGGAAGTAGGACAATCTACCGGGGAATCGGAGCGAAGCGCGAATGTCTCTGACAATAGAGTCCGGAAGCCCCAAATGCCAAGAGGTATCGTCTAATTTTTCTGGATTGTCGCGCACAAACTCGTAATTGAAAAGTCCTTCTACGGTAGGGGTCCAGAAAAGTGGACCTAGGTTCATTTTCGCTGAGCGCTCTTTCATCATCTTCATGATGTCTTCTGGATATTCCGGGGCACTGCTCAAACCCGTATGCTCAAAATTGTCCACCCCAATTTGCAGTCCAATCCGGATTTCGTCGGGACGGTGGGAGTGGCCCACGACCATTTTCCCATACTTGTGTGCTTCGTCCACCACGGCCTTGGCCTCCTCCAAGGTCATTTGGTCTTGGTCGATGAGTTTGATGACATCGACTCCAGCATCAATCAGTTTTTTAACTTTTGCTCGGGCATCTGCTGCCCCATTTACTCCCCAGCGAAAGGCTTCTGTATTGGGATAGGGTGCTTTTTGGATAAATGGCCCAGACACATAGATGGTAGGACCTGGAATTTCTCCATTTTGGATGCGTTTTTTGACATTGATGCTAGCCTCAAGTGGAGCGCCTAAGTCCCGGGCGCTGGTCACTCCTGCCATCAGCAATTGATGGGCTGAAGAAGGCATAATTACCGACTCAAATACATCGATGTAGGTGCTATCCCAATGCGTGTAGTCGCTGTGACCATTGAGCATCAGGTGCACGTGCATGTCCCAAAGTCCAGGCAATACACTCATGCCTTCGGTGGAAATCACTTCCGCTCCAGCAGGAATGGCCAGACTTCCCACCTGCCCAATGGCCTTGATCCGTTCCCCCTCCACGATAATTACTGAGTTGCGGATTGGTGTACCTCCAAATCCATCTATCAGGGTTCCCCCTACTAGGGCTTTGAGTTGTTGTGAAAAAGAGGGGATGCTAAGCAAAAGTAAGCAGGCGAAGAGGAGGGATTTTTTGAGCATGGCTTGAATTGGAGAAAGTATATGCCCGATTAAGGTACGGATTTCGCATATTAAATTTTAACTTTCGAAATCAATTCCCAATATAGATGCCTCAAGGAAAATTATTTTTAATTCCCAATGTGCTCGCTGAAAACACAGCCATGGAAGTAATTTCTCCACAAGTTCGCGAGGTGATTGCCCATACAAACTATTTTTTGGTTGAAAACTTACGGACGGCACGTCGCTACATCTCCAGCTTGAAGCTGGGGATTAACATCGAAGAGCTGCACCTTGAAATTCTAGATAAGGATACCCCGCCCGAGCAAATGTCTCGCTTGATGATGCCGCTCTTGAAGGGAGCCGACATCGGAGTGATCTCTGAGGCGGGATGCCCTGGCATTGCCGATCCTGGTGCTCTCGCTGTGGCATTTGCGCATCAAAAAGGCATTCAAGTGGTGCCCATTTCAGGGCCGAGCTCCATGTTTCTGGCACTGATGGGATCTGGCTTTTCGGGCCAATCCTTCGCTTTTCATGGCTACTTGCCTATCGATAAAAAAGAAAGATCAGCCACTTTAAAAAAATTGGAGCAGGAATCGCTTCGCGAAAAAAGGGCTCAGCTCTTTATGGAAACACCCTTCCGCAACAATCAGTTGCTGGCCGATGCGCTGTCGTCCTTGTCTTCACAAACCAAGTTGTGTGTCGCCAAAAATCTCACGGCTGCAGATGAGTTGATCCAAACCAAAACCATCGCGGAATGGAAAAAACAGCCCCTAGACCTACATAAAGTTCCCACCGTATTTATCCTCCAAGCCTTCTAGCATGTTTACCATCGACGCACACCTGGATCTGAGTATGAATGCGATGGAGTGGAATCGGGACCTTACCCGCCCTCTCGCTGAGATCAATGCCCGAGAGCAGGGAATGACTGACAAGCCCGATCGAGGCAAGGGAATCGTATCGCTTCCTGAACTACGGAAGGGAAATGTGGGTCTAGTGGTTGCCACGCAAATTGCTCGCTTTGTAGCGACAGACAATCCGTTACCGGGTTGGTACTCTCCACAGCAAGCATGGGCACATACACAAGGACAGCTTGCCTGGTATCGGGCGATGGAGAAGCAGGGCGAACTGAGGCAAATTCGGGATTGGCAGGAGCTGGAGGCGCAATTGGACTACTGGAATGCTGGGGAAGATAAAAGTCAAAAAGCAATTGGCTACATCTTGTCTTTAGAAGGAGCCGACTCTATCGTGAGGCTTGACTATTTGGAAACGGCCTACGAAAATGGCTTAAGGGCGCTCGGTCCTGCCCACTATGGACCTGGTCGCTATGCTTACGGCACGGATTCTTCTGCTCCTCTTTCCCAACAAGGGAAAGACTTGCTGTGCAAAATGGATGAATTGGGAATCATTCTAGACGCTACCCACCTCTGTGATCTTGCCTTTTGGGATGCCTTGGATCATTTTCAAGGACCCGTATGGGCCAGTCACAACAATTGTCGTGCCCTCGTGGATCACAACCGACAGTTCTCTGATGAGATGATCAAGGCCTTGATTGCTCGTGGAGCAGTGATTGGAGGGGTATTTGATGCTTGGATGCTAAGTCCCGGCTGGATACGCGGAAAAAGTACACCAAAGGAGCGAAACGTAACCTTGGCTACTCTTCTCGATCACCTGGATCATATCTGCCAGTTGGCAGGTAATGCCAACCACATCGGCATTGGCTCAGATTTGGATGGGGCTTTTGGGAAAGAGCAGTGTCCTTCGGATTTAGAAACCATTGCAGACTTGCAAAAAATCCCAGGCCTACTTCAAGCGCGAGGCTACTCCAAAGAGGATATTCAAAAGGTGATGCACGGAAATTGGCTTCGCTATTTGAAAGAGGCCTGGAATTGAAATTTCTGGGAATCCGCGCAAAGGACTAGCCGCCGGTACGATTTTTTTTAGTTCAGAGGGATGGAAATCAATCGATTTCCTAATGCTTTTCTGAAAATAGAAGGTACTTCTCTCCTTATTCCTGTTTTTTAGAAAGCGAATCTTCGTATTTTTTGCGGGATAATTCACCCGAATAGTCTCAAACCCAAAATTACCCATGCGAAAGCCTGCCTTGTCCTTATCCCAAATCATCAACATGAATGTTGGATTTTTTGGGATTCAATATAGTTTTGGACTTCAGCAAAGTGCTGTCAATCCCATTTACGACATGCTCGGTGCAGCTCCAGATGAGATCCCCTTGCTCAACCTCGCTGGACCAATGACAGGGCTGTTGATACAGCCCATCATTGGTGCGCTTAGTGATAGCACCTGGAGCGATCGCTACGGTCGACGCAAGCCCTACTTCTTTATAGGGGCGCTGCTGTGCAGTATTTGCTTGTTTTTCTATCCCTTCAGCAGTTCCTTATGGATGGCTGCTGGCTTGCTATGGGTACTAGATGCAGCCAATAACACTGCCATGGAGCCTTATCGGGCCTTAATAGCAGATAGCCTCCCGGAGGAACAGTACGGCAAAGGCTTTCTTACTCAAAGCTTCTTCACTGGCTTAGGTATCACCTTAGCCAACTTATCCCTCTTCTTTTTTCAGATTTATTTTAAAGGCAGTTGGGGCGCACTCCCTGTTTGGGTGTATGCCTCCTTCTTCTTAGGAACTGTCTGCTCCATCACTTCTGTGCTTTGGAGCATGTCTAAAACGCCCGAATACCCACCCTCTGAAGCCGAGCTTTCAGCCCTGAAGATTCGTAACCAGGGAATGCCCCATCCAGCTATACAGTTTTTTCTTTCTATCCTAAGCACCCTGGTGGCCTATGCCGTGTTTTTAATCCTTTTGCCGTTTACACTGCTAGACCGTGGCCTGATTCGCAAAGTACTTTCTTGGGCGGACTCAAAGCCTACCTTACGGGTGCTTTTTGCCCAAAATCTAGAGATTTTGGAGGCAATTTTAGTCATGCCTTCCGTGATGTGGAAGTTGGCCTTGGTGTATCTTTTTCAATGGTATGCGCTATTTTGCTACTGGCAAAATTCCGCCAAGAGCATCGCCCTTTCTGTGTGGAAAGTGACGCCTTCCTCTGATCCAGCTGCCTACCAGGAAGCAGTAGGTTGGGCTGGATTGGTGAATGGCTGGTACAACATTGTCACCTTCCTTTCTGCCTTCTTCTTAGTAAGTCTCGCTCAAAAATACGGAGCAAAGCGAGTGCACTTTATTTGCTTGTTACTTGCTGGAATCGGCTTGTTGATTTTCCCCATACTGGAAAACAAATATGCCTTATTTATTCCTATGACTGGATTTGGCATCGCCTGGGCCAGCATGATGGGAATACCTTATCTTTTGGTGGTCAACGAAATTCCCAAAGAACGCTATGGGGTGTACATGGGTATCATCAACATGATGATCGTAATTCCCATGATCTTCCAGACACTGACCTTTGGCTATATCTCCAGAAATTTCTTGAACAACGATGCGGGGCAGGCCATCCTCTTTGGAGGGGTATTGCTGCTGATTGCTGCGGTCGCTACGCTCCGAATTAAAGGTAGTAAAACCAACGCTTCGACTTCAAAAGCCTCTTCAGGACATTAATCATTTCCAATCACCACCACCCATACCTACACCTATGTCGGTAGAAATCAGGCATACTGAAAAAATTAACCAACTTTTCCAGACCCATTCCCTAGATACCCAGGGAGCAGACCGAGATTTCGTAACTCGGTTCTATACCAGTCTTCCCAAAATTCAGGGTTTATTCCAAGAGCTCTATGGGGTTCATGAGGAGGCTGAATCTAGGTTACTAGAACTTTTGCAAAGCCTAATTCTGGGTTATCAAGAGAGAGAAGGATCGCTTCGAGATCGAGATCGAAAAAAGGCCGCCGAAGGAAATTGGTTTTTGAGTCAAAACCTGGCTGGAATGAGTATGTACGTAGATCGTTTTGCAGGCAACCTCAAAACCATGCCTTCCAAACTTCCGCACCTGCAGGATTTGGGCGTAAATTTCCTTCACTTGATGCCGCTCTTCGAGAGCCCGCAAGGGGAAAGTGATGGGGGCTATGCGGTGTCCAATTTCCGTAAGGTAGATCCACGGTTCGGAACTTTGGAAGATTTGATTGCCCTACGCAAGACCATGCATGGCAAAGGCATGTACCTGATGCTGGACATTGTGCTTAACCATACTTCTCACCTACACGACTGGGCGATGAAGGCCAAGGCAGGCGATCAAGAATTCCAAAATTACTATTACATATACGAAAACCGCTGGATTCCCAACGAATTTGAGCAGGCAATGCCAGAGATATTTCCAGAAAGTGCCCCGGGCAACTTTACCTGGAATGAGGAGATGAAGCGCTGGGTGATGACGGTATTTCACAATTACCAATGGGACCTGAATTTTAGCAATCCCAAAGTATTGCAGGCGATGGTAGAGATCATGCTGTTTTATGCCAATTTGGGTGTAGACCTACTCCGGATTGATGCGCCCGCCTTTATTTGGAAGCAAACGGGTACCTCTTGCCAAAACCTTCCCCAAGCGCACACACTCCTTCGATTAATCAAGCAATGCGTCCAAGTGGCTACGCCTGGGATGGCATTACTTGGAGAGGCGATTGTAGCGCCCAAAGACATTATGAATTACTTTGGAACAGGAGACTTTGTGGCCCAAGAATGCGATTTTGCCTACAATGCCACCCAGATGGCTTTGCAGTGGGATATGCTGGCGTCTGGGGATGCCAGCGTGATGCTCCAGGCCCAAGCAGATATTCTGCGCAAGCCCTACGGTACTTCATGGATTACCTATACTCGCTGCCACGATGATATCGGGCTAGGCTATGAAGATGCGAGTATTGCACAAGCAGGAAAGGACCCCTACTTGCACCGCAAATTTCTGAAGGAATACTATTCCTATTCAGGAGACCAATGGATGAGTTCTGCCCGCGGGGCACTTTTCTCCTCCAACCCCAAGACTGGAGATGCGCGGATCAGCGGGACGCTCGCCTCGCTCTGCGGCTTGGAAAAGGCACTCTTTGAGGGCAATGGACCAGCAATTGAGCAAAGCATCCAAAAAATCTTGCTCATGCAAGCCCATTCCATCTTTTTGGGAGGACTACCCATGCTCTTCTACGGAGATGAAGTTGGCTACACCAACGATTACCGGTTTCAACAGGATCCTTCCAAGAGTTATGACAACCGCTGGATGCATCGTCCGATGCTGGATTGGGAAAAAGTGAATCGAAGAAAAACAGAAGGTACCTTGGAGTTTCAACTTTTTGAGGGAACCAAGAAGTTATTGGCCATCCGGAAATCTCAGGACCTGTTTGCAGATCTGAGCAACCTTTCTTGGATGACGCCTCACAATAGGCATATCGCGGGCTTGATCCGAAGACAGGGAGAGCAAAGTCGCTATTGCTTGTTCAACTTTAGTGACCAGCCTGCCGGACTTACTTGGTATGCATTCCGGGAACAAGGAGAATCAGCGGCTCAACTTTTTGATTCCTGGACGCAGACGAACTACAGGGTAGGCCCCGATCACGAGCACTTGGTGCTGGAGCCTTACGGCTTTCAGATTTTGGAGCCACGATAGGCTGCTTTGGCCTACAGCAGGGGCCTAAACTGCTTTAAGAAGCGCACATCATTTTCAGTAAACAAGCGCAGGTCTTTGATTTGGTTTTTGAGCATGGCAATTCGCTCAATCCCCATTCCAAAGGCAAAGCCAGTGTATTTTTTGGAGTCGATGCCGCAATTTTCTAAGACGTTCGGATCTACCATCCCTGCTCCACCGATTTCTACCCATCCGCTGTGCTTGCAAACGTTACAGCCCTTGCCTGCGCAAATCAAGCAGGAAATGTCAATCTCTGCACTTGGTTCAGTAAACGGGAAGAATGAAGGGCGAAAGCGAACTTTCGTTTCCTTACCAAACATCTCTTTGGCAAAGTGGTAGAGTGTATTTTTTAAATCGGCAAACCCTACATTTTCATCCACATAAAGTCCTTCTACCTGATGGAAGATGCAGTGTGCACGGGCAGAAATGGCTTCATTTCGGTAAACGCGTCCTGGAGAAAGGGTTCGAATAGGAGGTTTCTGATTTTCCATCACGCGCACCTGCACAGAAGAAGTGTGGGTTCTTAGCGCGATGTCTGGATTTTTCTCAATAAAAAAAGTGTCCTGCATCTCGCGAGCAGGGTGATTTTCTGGGAAGTTCAGCGCCGAAAAGTTGTGCCAGTCATCCTCAATCTCAGGTCCCTCGGATAGGTTAAATCCAATGCGCTCAAAAATTTCGATGATGCGCTGGCGTGTAGCCGTAAGCGGGTGAATCGCACCCAACGGGGAATTGGAGGGAGGCAAAGTCAGATCAATATCGGCTGTCTTTTGTTTTTGATTGGCCGCAGCAACCTTTTCAATTAAGGCTTGAAATTTTTCTTCCGCAAGTTGCTTTACTCCATTGACAAGCTGTCCATAGGCACGTTTCTCCTCGTTTGGAATGCTGGCCATGGCTCCCATCAATTCACCGACGACACTTTTCTTGGAAATAAACTCCATTCGGTAGGTCTCCAGTTGATCTGGGGTACTCGCATCTGCTGCTGCGATAGCCGCTTTGATCGCTTCGATTTTCTCCTGATACATGATTTGCCGGTTAATCCTTTGGCAAAGCTACCAATTTCTAAATTTTTTAAGGTAATCGCCCAAGAGTTTCCTCTAGCGATTACCCCAAATTGTGCTTACCAAGTTCGTCCTCCCTGCGGTCTTCCCATCATCCAGGGTTGCTGCGGCTCGGCCGCGGGCTGCTTGAAGTTGCCTAGGATGTAAGTAAAGGTGATCATGCTGTAGCGAGTGAGCACGTTTGTAAAGACGTCGGTTACGGCCACATCTGAGATGGTACGGCTGATGCTGTTGTTTTGATTCAACACATCAAATACCACCGCTTTAATTTCTGCTTTGTTATTTTTTGCAAACCGAAATCCTCCTTCAAGGTTCCATAACCAAAAATTCTGATTGAACCCTTCAGATAATCCCGTATATAGCGAGTGAGCTACGTTATTTCCCATAAAAAACTTGCCATTGGTGGAGGAGAAATACAAGCGTAGGTTAGACTCTTGCTGGTAGAAATTGTTTTCAAGATTTTGCTGCAAGGAGGAATTGACAATGTTGTAAGAGCCGGTACTGCTGATCGAAAAGTCAACGTTCTGACTTATGTTGGAGTTGAAGGTCAGGCCTTGGCTTAATGTTAGGTTGTCGTTGAGATTAGTGATCCCGTTGATGATACCGGGCGTACGGTTAAAGCTCACCCGAGTATTCATGTTAAATTGGGTTTTCAATTTTTTGAGCGGTGCTCCGTAGGTCAGAAAGAAGGTAGATCGAATGTTACCATCTAGGTTGACCGGTCGGGAAAGTTGGCCTCCTGAACGAAGCAGAATCTCGTTATTGATCAGGGTGTCTCGGGTAGTCAAGAAGGTACTATTTCCAATAAAATCAGAAGTTACCGAATGGGTTACAAATAGGAAAAGGGTTCTTGATTTCTCAAGGTTGATTTTGCTGATGTTAGCGAAAATATTGTGGTTGTAACTTTGGCCTAGATTTGGGTTACCAACGCGTAGGTTTAGTGGGTTTTGGTTGTTGACCACATTTTGAAGTTCCGAGACGCTTGGCTCATTGGTACTGGTCCGGTACCGAACTCTCCAGCTAAACCCAGTTTCTCTATTGCGGTAATTTAAATTTGCACTAGGTAAGATGTTGTTAAAACTTCTATTGAAGATACCTTCGGTAGGAAAAAATGCTTGGTTATCTAGCTGTGCATTTTGATAGTCTAAATTCAGGTTGACAGACCAGGCTTGGTTGTTGTATGCATAACCAGAGCGTAGACGCTGGGTGATGAATTTGTTGTCAAACTCATTACTGAGGGCGGTGTCGAGCAGTGCTCTGCGTTCTGAGTCCAGGATATAGGTTTTCTGATCGGCAGCTGTTTTGTTGTTGCCGATTTGGTAACCAAAGGTTCCGATGGCGTTTTTGGTCAGCTGTTCCGTAAACGTCAGGTTGACGCGGTAGTTGAATCCCTCGTTTAGAGAATTGGTTTCCTGAAAGGTAGTGTCCTGTGCTTTTCTTCTAAAATCCTTGCTGGCAGCTTCCAATTCTGAAAGTTGGTCACGATTGCTCCAAGCAGTAAACACTTCTGCAGAGAGGGTTCTTCCCTTTTTATCGAATTTGTAGCGGTAAGTCAGGTTGTTGGATAGGTTTAGCGCAGTTGTTTCGGCCTCGGTGATGGACCGCAGTGCGGAAAGTGAGTCTCCTCTGCTGGTGCGTGTAAGTGCGTCTCGGTCACTAAAGGTGTTGTTGTCCTGAAAGGAGAGACTAGGCGTTAGGATAATTGAGTTTTTTGCATCGAGGTCTCCCTCAATGCGCGCATTCGCTCTGTGGTTGTTGTTTTTTACCGTGTTGATTAGATTTTCTTGGTAGAATTGGCGAAGACTTTCGTTCACTACCGTTTCTCTGTTTGTAGTTTGTCTAAGGGAGTTGGTGGTGTTATTGAAGAAATAACTACCAGTGACATTGAATTTTTTACCCCATTTATCAGAATAGTTTAGCCCGACCGCATTGGTAGTAACTATTCCTCCGCTATTACCCACAAGGAAATTATTATTTCCTCCGCCTCCCCACTGGCCACCGCCACTACTAGGTCCTCCGCGCATGCCTCCAAATCCACCCATTCCGCCTCCTGCTGAGGAGTTGGCAGTTAATCCAGCAAGATCTTGACTTGAAAAGTTTTGTTGGTTGATGTTGTTAAAGAGTCCAAGGATAGAAATCCGCTTGTCCTCTTTGAAAAAGTTGACACTGCCACCTGCGGCATAGCGGTCGTCATTGCCATAGCCTGCATAGGTTCTTCCGAAGGATCCATTTTTGCGATCTGAGCGGAGGATAATGTTGATGGTTTTGGTATAGTTGCCATCGTCAAAGCCTGTAAGTCTGCTTTGATCGGAGCGCTGATCCAGCACTTCTACCCGGTCGATCGCATCTGCAGGAAGATTGCGTAGGGCAATGCTAGGGTCGCTACCGAAGAATTCCCGGCCATCCACCAAGATTTTTTGAACCTGCTCTCCTTGGGCTTGGATTTGTCCTCCCTGCATCGTGATGCCTGGCATTTTCTTGATGAGATCCTCTGCTTGTGCATTGGTTTGGGTTTTGAAGGCATTGGCATTGAAGGAAGTCGTATCTCCTTTTTGCTCACCCACCACACTCACCCCTTGCACGAGGACTTCTCCGAGAACTTTAGTATCCTCGAGCAATACCAATTCGCCAAGCTCTACAGGCTCACGCATGCTGTGAATTTTGGTGATGGTTTTGTAGCCTAAGAAGGTGATTTCAAGTTTGACCTCTGGGATAAAAGGTCTGGCTAGTTCAAATCTTCCATCAGCACCCGTTACGGTACCGCGGAGTAAGGAGTCGGTGACGGTTTTGATCAATACATTGGCACCGATCATGGGTTTCTTTGCAGTTCCATCCATTACCTGGCCTGTAAACTTTCGTTCAGGGCGGAATTGGTCGGTTGGGCGCTGTCCAAAGGATGGAAGTGATACTAGAAATGAAAAAATTAAAAGAAAAAGGAAGTGGTAAGTTTTCATAAATTGGTTGTAGTACACCCTCTTTGACTCCATTACGGAGCAAAAGGTTTAAGGGAATGGAGGAGTAAAATTAGAGTGGGAATTCTAAGGGATAAGTGGTTTATTTTCAGTCTAAAAGTTGGATAATCAAGAACTTTTTTTCATAATCTCTGCATAAGAAATTTCGTAATGGCTTTCGTGGTAGGTCACTTTGCCGTTTTGGATAAGCAGTACTTGGGGAGATTCGTGAGGGATACCAAAGCGCTCTGCTACTAGATTGGATAGTGATCGAAAAGCAATCAAGTCCAAGTAGTAGGGGGTGATTTTGTCAGCGTCCTCGGCTTTCCAGTTTCGCGAAAGTCGATCCAGGGACATGCTGCTAATGGAGCAGCGGGTACTGTGTTTGAAAAGTAGTACAGGCTTCTCGGCACTTTCTGTGATCACTTGATCAATTTGCTCTTCTGAGGTGAGTTTGTTCCAGTTCATGTACTCTTTTCGCTACTTTTGTAGATTACCTTACAAAGGTAACCTACATCTACCGAACTCTCAAGTACAATGACCGAGCCAACTTTCCCTAGTGAAATTAAAAGAGCTTTAATTTTTTGGATTGTGACAGGTATCCTAGCCGTTTCCTGCAAGTCTTTGAATCCTACCGCAAGCTTGCCTCTTCCGACAGTTCCCAGTACCAAATCTTCCTTGAACATACCGTTAGAGATTCCTTTTTCGACACTTACTGCGGTGGCCAATCGTGAAACCCCGACGCTGATTTTCCGTCAGCGGGGCATGGATTTAGGGAATGGTTTGGTAGGAGATTTTGACTTTTCAAGAAACGGTAAAATCCAGCTTCGTGCATTAGATCAACAGCGTTTGGAGGTGGTGTTTCCTCTAAAAATTCAAGGGGAGGTCGGTTTAAAGCCAGGAGGAATCCGAAACCTCCTACAATCTAGGGTACCAATCAACCAGAGCTTGGCTCCAGTTTTTGTGATCAATCCTCAGCTTCAGTCCAACTGGTATTTGGGGATTTCTGAGTTTGAACTTTTAGACTTGGGCGGTAAAATGGCGCTATCTGTGCTGGGGATTGAGCTGGATTTGAGCCCGCTGGTTCGCCAAGAAATTCGTCGATTTGCAAAGCAGGAACTCACCTCCAAACCGAATTTACTTGCTCTCAAACCCCTGATGGAATCGGTCTGGAATCAAATGGGCAAGCCGATGATCGTAGAGGTGGAAGGAAAGAAAACGGGGCTATCCATCCGTCCCGATTCGGTCAAACTTCGTGAGTACTTCCAGCCGAACAAGGGCTTGCACCTAGATTTAGGTTTCCAAGGACAGGTTCAAGTCCACCCTGCTAAAGCCCTTCCTAGTCGTGCCTCTCCGCTACCTACAATCTCCGCCAACACGGATGCAAGCAATCAAATTGAGCTGCAATTGCCCTTGGAATTTACTTATTTGGAGCTGGATGCACTGATTCAAAAATCGTTTGGTGGGCAGTCCATCCCAATGAATAAAACTTATCGATTCAATGCGACCCAATTTCGGACGCAAGCCTATGGAGATCGACTGGGAATCACGGTTGCCTTTACTGCATTGAGCTCGAAAGGGGGGGAGTTGATTGGGGAACTATTCCTAGTAGGCCAACCAGTCTATGATCCTGCGACGCAAGTGCTGCGCGTGGACAACCTGGATTTTGTCATGAAGAGCGGCAGTGCAAAAGCAATGTTGGGTACGATGATTAAAAAAGGGAAAATCCACCGACAACTTAGCCAACGGATGAAGATGCCTCTGGGAGAGACTATTGGGGAAAGTTTGAAAGGGCTTCAAGGGAGGCTTTCCTTGCAGACTTCCGTGGCCAACCTATCGATTCAGGGTTTGCAAATCGTGCCACTCGGTTTTTACCCCACAGCCACTGGACTGGCAATTCCACTCAAAGCGACAGCCACGACAGCAATTCAATGGAAGTAAGGAATACTTTTTTAGTTTTTGCTCATCCTCTTATTAACAGTGACTAAATAAAAAAAAGGCTGAAGTTCAATTAAGCGGGCTGTGGACCGTCGACTGTGAACGGATTATCTGCGGTGGTTAATAGGGAGGTTATACCACAGGAAAGATTACGGATAATCCTAGTTTATTTTCTACCATTCTTGATTTTTTCGACTACCTCTGGATCCAAGAGGGTGGAGATATCTCCCATACCGTCTAGGCTTCCTTCGGCGATTTTTCGTAGAATGCGCCGCATGATTTTGCCTGAGCGGGTTTTTGGAAGTCCAGGGACAACTTGAATTTTGTCTGGCTTAGCAATTGGTCCAATGATTTTCGAAACAGTTTCCTTGATTTCTTGAATCAGGTTGTCTTCGCTGTGGTTGCTCACATCACAGATCACAAAGGCATAGATGCCTTGTCCTTTGACTTCATGCGGATAGCCTACCACGGCAGACTCAATTACTTTCGGATGCTCATTGATTGCATTTTCCACCTCAGCGGTACCCAATCTATGGCCTGACACATTCATAACATCGTCTACTCGTCCCAGGATTCGGTAGTAGCCATCTTGGTCTCGCTTGACACCATCTCCAGTGAAGTACTTGTTTTTGTAGGTTGAAAAGTAGGTTTGCTTGCACCGCTCGTGATCCCCATAGGTTGTCCGGATCATGGATGGCCATGGAAAATCGATGCAAAGGTTGCCCTCTACAGAATTGCCATGAAGCTCCTTGCCTTCTGCATCCACAATGCTGAGTTGGATGCCTGGTAGTGGCAGGGTAGCATAAGCTGGTTTGGTGGGGGTGATGCCTGCGAGTGGGGAGATCATAATTCCGCCCGTTTCGGTTTGCCACCAAGTATCCACAATCGGGCACTTCCCCTTGCCGATATGGTCGTGGTACCAGTGCCAAGCTTCCTCATTGATGGGCTCACCGACAGAGCCGAGCACTTTGAGGGAGCTCAGGTCATGCCCTACTATGGGCTCGGTGCCAAAGGCCTGAAGGGCTCGGATAGCTGTTGGAGCAGTGTAAAAAACATTGACTTTGTACTTTTCAATAATCTCCCAGAACCTTCCAGGATTTGGATAGGTGGGCACGCCTTCAAACATCAGCGTAGTGGCGCCAGCGAGTAGGGGTCCATACACGATGTAGGAGTGTCCGGTGATCCAGCCAATGTCAGCGGTACACCAGTACACGTCTCCTGGGATGTATTGAAATACATTTTCAAAGGAGTACTTGGTGTAGACCATGTAGCCTCCGGTGGTGTGGACCACCCCTTTGGGCTTGCCCGTAGAGCCAGAGGTGTAGAGAATAAAGAGCATGTCCTCGCTATCCATTTCAGCGGCTTGGTTGACGGCCGACTGCCCCTCTAGGGCTTCATGCCACCAATAATCCCTCCCTGCAAGCATTTGGGTGTCTTGGCCAGTGCGCTTGTAGACGATTACCGTTTCCACTGCTGCTTTTTCGAGGGCTTCGTCTACGATTTCTTTGATGCTAATTTTTTTGTTGCCTCGGTAGTTGCCATCTGCAGTGAGCACGGCTTTGGCCTTGCAGTCCAGAATGCGGTCGGCTAGGGAGGTGCTGGAAAAACCAGCAAATACCACCGAGTGAATGGCGCCGATGCGTGCACAAGCAAGCATGGCGATGGCTGCTTCAGGCACCATAGGCATGTAGATGATCACGCGATCTCCTTTGCCTATGCCTTTGGCTAAGAGGGCGTTGGCAAATCGACACACCTCC
Source organism: Cytophagales bacterium (assembly GCA_005788235.1). Classification (GTDB taxonomy): domain Bacteria; phylum Bacteroidota; class Bacteroidia; order Cytophagales; family Cyclobacteriaceae; genus Algoriphagus. The sequence continues at coordinate 7,488 of SXYU01000059.1, read as the reverse complement.
AAAAATAGTTCACTGTAGGTAAGTGTACGTCCTGCTTCTCCAGGTTCGTTTGGTTCCCAGATGATGGCCAGTCGATCGCCTAGGGTATAGAGTTTTTTTTCAAAGATATTTTCAGTGAGGTTGAGTTTTCCATCCACAAACCAGCGCACATCGGGAGTTTCAAAGTTCCAATCCAAGACCTTGGACCAGCGTTTTTTCCAATGGAAGGAGTCGGCAATTCGAGCCCAGAATTCTTCAGGCTGTGCCACACTTTTTTGGTATTCGTGAAAGTACCCACTTAGGGTATGCAATCTGTCGCTCATACTTCTGATTAGGTTGCGGTGAAAATCAATGGTTGGATGCCTGTCCTGCTCCTTTTGGAATTCGAATTTCTTGGATAAGTTCCTGTACCTTTTTTGGAGGAGGGGGTGTCAACCAAGATACGCCAAAGCAAACCAAGAAGTTAAGCGCCATTCCCAGGGAGCCAATTCCTTCCGGGGAAATTCCCCACCACCAATGCTCTGCGGTGTTCAGTTCGGGATGGACAAACTTGAAGTAGCTGATGTAGCTGATAGTGAAAACGAGTCCAGTTAGCATGCCTGCGATGGCTCCTTCCTTATTGACTCGGGTAGAAAATATTCCGAGCAAGATGACTGGGAAGAAGGAGGAAGCGGCAAGTCCAAATGCAAAAGCAACTACTTCGGCTACAAAGCCAGGAGGATTAATGCCAAAATAGCCAGCAAGAATCACGGCACCAGCAGCGGAGAGTCTAGCAATCCGAAGTTCTTTTTTATCCGAGATTTCTGGGCGAAAGGTTTTGAATAAATCCCGCGATATAGAAGTAGAAATAACAAGTAAGAGGCCTGCTGCTGTAGATAGGGCTGCAGCCATCGCTCCGGCGGCTACCAAGCCCACCACCCAATCGGGGAGCTGTGCTATTTCTGGACCCGCCAAAACCATGATGTCCTTGTCTATATTTAGCTCGTTGGAAGCAGGGTCTGGGAGGTATTGAACCAGCCCATCTCCATTTTTATCTTCGATTTGGATCAGCTTGGTTTGTTGCCAGTTAAGAACCCATTCTGGGAGCTGATCAATAGGTTTTTCAGAAGTTGACTGAATGATGTTGTACATCCCAAATGCTGCCACTGCAGGAGCAGTAGTATACAGGATTGCGATAAATGCCAAGGCATAGCCAGCTGAAAGTCTGGCATCTTTTACCTTAGGAACGGTAAAAAAGCGAACAATGACATGGGGAAGGCCTGCTGTTCCCACCATCAAGGCCAAGGTGATCATGAATAAATCAGGAATACTTTTTTTACCTGAGGTGTAGTCAGAAAAGCCTAGGTCACCCAATACTCCATCTAGCTTGTCCAAAAGTGGAACCCCCTCTGCTACCTCACCGCCTAGTCCAAGCTGTGGGATAGGATTGCCTGTAAGTTGCATGGAAATAAAAATGGCAGGTACCATGTAGGCAAAAATCAACACACAATATTGGGCTACTTGGGTATAAGTGATGCCCTTCATTCCCCCTAACACGGCATAGAAAAACACGATTGCCATGCCAATCACCACTCCCCATTCGATGGGAAGCTCCAGGTAGCGGGAGAAGACGATTCCCACACCGCGCATCTGCCCTGCCACATAAGTAAAGGAGATGAATAGGGCACAAATGACGGCCACGACTCGTGCCTTATTGGAGTAGTAACGATCGCCTACAAAGTCAGGGACTGTGAATTTTCCAAATTTCCGAAGGTAAGGTGCGAGAAGTAGCGCAAGCAAGACATAGCCTCCAGTCCAACCCATCAAATAGACAGAGCCATCGTAGCCTGAAAAGGAAATGAGGCCCGCCATGGACATGAAGGAAGCGGCAGACATCCAGTCAGCGGCAGTGGCCAAGCCATTGGCAAGGGGAGAAACTCCTCCACCGGCAACATAAAATTCTTCGGTAGATCCTGCACGACTCCAAATGGCGATGCCAAGGTATAGCGCAAAACTAAGTCCAACGAGTAAGTAGGTCCAGGCGAGTAAATCCATATCAGTCTTCGTTCACATTAAATTCCTTGTCCAGCTTATTCATCCGAACTACGTAAACAAATATCAACACCAGAAAAGCGTAAATGGCTCCTTGCTGTGCAAACCAAAATCCTAATTTAAAGCCTCCTATTCGGATGGTGTTGAGCTCTTCTACCCATAGAATTCCAAATCCAAAGGAGACGATAAACCAAATAAAAAGTAAGATTCCGAGCGTTTGGAGATTTTTTTTCCAATACTGCTCCATTTTTGTGGGAGAGGATGACATGGTGCTGACGGTTAGTCTGGGATTAATTTGGCGTTCATCAAAAAAAGTAATTCAATTTTTTGATGGAAGAAATATAACCTAAAAATTAGAAGGAAAAGACCTTTTTTCCAAAGGAGGAGCTACTAGAAGTGGCTGAGGCTGTTTACTTTTCGAAGGTCCAACTCTTCGTTAATCCAGTCAAGTCCTTGAAAACAAGTCTTGTAAAAGAAGGGATGCGTTCAGATGAGCGGAACGTTTGCCAATTCAAAAAGAAAAAATCAAATCAAGTATTCCGATGTGAAGGCTAAGGCTGCTGCCAAAAAAGTAATGGCCAGCTTGTTGAGCTGAAATTTGTGATGGGGACTACTTTCAAAAAAAATGGTTGTTGAAATGTGTAGAAAGCCCCCTGTTACTAATCCATACAAAATGCCGATTCCTTCGGTAGAAAGAATGCCTCGATGGATAAAGAAGGCGCTGGACAGCATGCCTAGCGGGGATGCAAGTGCAAAAATAGTGAGCAGGATAAGGGTCCATTTTTTAGATAATGAGGCACCGAGAACTGCTGCAAGCGCAAATGCTGCAGGTCCCTTGTGCATCAGAATACCGAGAAGGACCGTTGTATCGCTGTGCTCCTGAGCCAAAGCCAGTCCTTGCTGCGTGGACGAATCTCCATGTGACAACAAGGTGCCTTCCAAAAATGCATGAATAAATAAGCCTATCATCAAGGTAAATACACCTTTGTAGGAAGCGGACTGGTCCTTGTGAATGTGGCCATGCTCAATACCTGCAGACCAAAACTCTAAAAGCTGCTGCAAAAGAAAACCCAACAAGATGTAAACCCCCATGCGGCTGGGATTGTAGGAGCCCGAAAATAACTCGGGTAAAATATGCAAGATGGTGATGGAAAAAAGGTAGGATCCTGCAAATACGAGCACCAGCTTGAAGTATTTTTCTTTGAGTACTGGGGTGACAAAGACTAAGAGTCCAGCTAGCAGCGCCGTGAAAAATAAAAGAATAAAATTTAGCACCATAAGGAAAACCTTTCTGTGAACTAGGAGAAGGATTTTTTTACAAAGGTATAAAAATTCAACAATGTTGCACTATGTGTCGCAACATTGTTGCATAAACCAATTTATTGAATTGGGAAGGAGAGGAAAGATTTAAGTTCAGGGCTTACGTACAAGGTAAGCCCCTTTCCTTTTTCATTGTAGATCAAAATCATCTCGATATCCTTTCGTACTGAATCGATCCGTATGGCATCTTGCCAACCACGAACCAGTAGCGATTGCGCAAGAATAGCAGCTTCTTTTGGGGTTTTTGCCAACACAGTGGTTTGAAGAAGTCCATGATTGACGGGATAGCCTGTCTGGGGATCCAATACCCATGCTTTTCTCAACGAATCCTGCATGTAGGATTGTGAAAAATCTCCAGCCGTGGCCGCCCCAGAGTTTTGTAAAGCAATCCATCCTTCCTGAGCTACCACACCCAGGCTGTCAGGGTACTTTATTTTTAGCTTCCAAAGCTCTTGCCTCTCATTGACCCCTTTTGCAAGGGTGTATTTTCCAACCTGTAAAAAGAAGTTTTGAATCCCTAGCTTTTGCAGTTGGATTGCCACTTGGGCCAAAGTGAGTGTTTGGCTATAATCCGAGAGGTTGATTTTTAGTCTCTTCTTTGCTTTTCGAATAAGGGTATCGCTCAAGATAAAATTCGACATTCCTACATTCTCCAAAAGGGCCGAAATTTCTACACTATCCTTAATCATTGCTCTTGAGGATGAAAAACTCCATCCTTCGTAGAGAATCCCAGAGCTAGGATCCCAAGAATTTTCAGAATTTTTGGAATCTTGGCTTACCATTCGTAATAGCGTCAGGAGGTCTTTGGAAGGCTTGGGGATTGAATCTTGACGATTGATTTGGTAAAGTGCCGAACTCGGGGAATCCATCGCATACAATTGGGCTTGATGGGAAAGTAGGGAGTCAAGTTTAGCTTTTACATTTGCTCGCTCTGGATAGTACAAAAAAAGATAGGGCTGTTCCATAAACTTACCTTCCCAGCTGATCAATCCATTTTTGCGAGCTATTTCCTCGCCAGTACCTGTATTGCCAGTGCTATTTCTATACAAATAGACAAGGAGTACCATGCCCAATAAGACTAGGGAGTAAAGGATATTTTTTTTTGCGTTCGGACTCATTTTGGGAGGAAATTTCATACAAAATTAGTACCTTTTTTTTTAACCTTTTCCGAAAGATTCAGATCCCCAGCCCTTCGGGTTTTTTCTATTGTGGATATCCGTTTTGTTACCAGTAACGAGAGAAAATAAGGTTTGAAGTTCAAGAAGGTGGGCTGTTAACCGTGGACGGTCATCAGTGGACGATTATCTGCAGTAATTCAATCGTATATTGAGTCACCGGTAGGATTGCGGATAATCATATTATCTATATTTGTAGCTAGCACACACCACATGAGAGAAGATTATTTGACAGGAGACGAAGAACAGTTAGGACCTAAGGATCGGGATTTTGAGCGAGCTTTACGCCCCCTAAGCTTTGAAGACTTTACTGGCCAAGCCAAAATCATCGAAAATCTTCGCGTATTTGTTCACGCTGCTAAAAAAAGAAATGAACCCCTAGATCATGTGCTCTTGCATGGCCCTCCTGGATTGGGGAAGACTACGCTCAGTCATATTATCGCCAATGAACTCCAGGCAGGAATCAAAATCACCTCGGGACCCGTGCTCGACAAGCCCTCAGACTTGGCAGGTCTTTTGACCAATTTGGAGGAAGGGGATGTTTTATTTATAGATGAAATCCACCGACTCAATCCCATTGTAGAGGAATACCTTTATTCTGCAATGGAGGATTACCGAATTGACATCATGCTGGACAGCGGTCCCAATGCTCGATCCGTACAGATTTCACTCAGCCCCTTCACCCTGATTGGGGCCACCACCCGCTCCGGTCTGCTGACCTCACCGCTTCGCTCGCGTTTTGGGATCAACTCCCGTTTGGAATACTACGATGCCAAGTTGCTGACCGACATTGTCCTGCGCTCAGGCGGCATCTTGCAAACTCCAATTGATGAAGTGGCAGCATTCGAACTGGCCCGCCGAAGTCGAGGTACGCCTCGTATTGCCAACATGCTCCTTCGCCGAACCCGGGATTTTGCTGAAATCAAAGGCAATGGGACCATCACCTTGGAGATTGCCAAAATAGCGCTAAATGCACTGGATGTAGACGAAAATGGCCTGGACGAAATGGACAACCGCATCCTGACGACCATTATCGAAAAATTTAAGGGAGGGCCTGTAGGATTGGGGACCATTGCTACCGCTTGCGGGGAAGAGGCTGAAACAATTGAGGAAGTGTACGAACCTTTTTTGATTCAAGAAGGCTACCTCAAGCGTACTTCTAGGGGGAGAATGGCTACCGAACTCGCCTACAAGCACCTCAAAATAAAGCCAACCGGGGCCAGCGGCACCCTGTTTGACCTGTAATAAAGAAGCCCTAGTTTCATGATTAGGGCTTTTTGCTGCAATAAGCTGTGGCTAGGCGATGGGCATTTTTTTAGGCAAACTTCTGTAGCGATTGCTCCAGCACACGGGCAAAGCGATACACATCCTGAAAGCTGGTGTAGAGTGGCGCTGGAGCCAATCGAATTACATTTGGATTTCTCCAATCTCCCAGCACTCCCTGTCCATACCATTCGTCAAAGACGGCTTTACCTCCTTTGTGGATCAATAAGGACAATTGGCATCCTCGTTCGGCTGGATTTTTTGGGGTAATGATCTCCAAAACCCCAGAATCACCGCTGATTTCCTCAATTAAGTATTCCAAGTAGCCGGTCAGCTGCATACTTTTTTCACGAATGGCTGGCATGCCTGCTTCTTGAAAGATATCCAAAGAAGCTTGATGTACTGCTAAGGCTAGGACGTTGGAACAAGCGAGTTGCCAACCGTCGGCTCCATGCATGGGCTGAAACCCTTTTTCCATTTTGAAACGCTCGTCTTCTTGATGGCCCCACCATCCTGCAAATCGAGGAAGGTCAGCACGATCTGCATAGGTTTCGTGAACAAAAATCCCGGAGACGTTCCCTGGTCCAGAATTGAGGTACTTGTAGCTGCACCAGGTGGCAAAGTCCACCTTCCAGTCATGAAGTTGGAGGGAGGCATTCCCTGCGGCATGGGCCAAATCAAATCCTGCTAGCGCGCCTACTTCATGAGCCGCTTGGGTAATGGCTGGGATGTCGAAAAGTTGTCCCGTGTAATATTGGATTCCAGCCATATTGACTAGGGCCAAGGTGCTGCCTTGCTTTTTGATTTCTGCTACGATGTCGTCGGTACGTAGGGTGTATTCTCCAGATCTGGGCTGTAGCTCCACCAATACGTCTTTGGGATCTAGTCCATGAAACTTGATTTGGGTCTCAAGCATGTACTGGTCTGATGGAAAGGCTCCACCTTCCACGATGATTTTAAATCGAGTAGGGGTAGGCTGGTAAAAGGACACCATCAGGAGGTGCAAATTGACCGATAGGTAATTCATGGCTACCACCTCCTCGGGCAAGGCGCCTAGGATTTGAGCCAAAATGGGTTTTGATTTCTTTCTTATGGAATACCAAGGATCTTCCCCATGGAAATACCCGTCTACTCCCATGTTTGCCCAAGCGGCCATCTCCTTTTCCAAGTAAGTTGCAGCGGTTTTTGGTTGTAGGCCTAGCGAATTGCCACAGAAGTAGAGGGCGTCTTTTCCTTCGATCTTTGGGAAGTGAAAGCGGGACCGAAAATGGGCCAAGGGGTCCATTGCATCCAGTTCTTTAGCAAAAGATTCGTTGTATTGGTAGTTGAGGAAAGGGGTCATTGTGGGGGGTATTGGGTGTCTATTCTTAAATTCAAAGCTACAGTACTTTTGTTTGAGTCACCTGAATGTAACTTGTCTCAGGCACAAACTGAATCGGTTTTTTTAGAGCCATCCAGTGGCTCATTTATTTTCGAAATATACCTACAAAACTGGTTCAAAGTCTTAGTTGGGTTCCCTCGCTGTCCTTTTTTTGGTTTAATTTGTAGCTATACCCCATCGACTATGCACTTTCCTGTTGCGGACCTTCATTGTGATTTACTTTCCTTTATGGCGAAGGTTCCAAAGGCAGATCCCTTTGATCCAGATCAAATTGCTTGTGCCTTTCCTTGGCTAAAAGCCGGCGGGGTGCGGGCCCAAGTGCTGGCCATCTACACGGAT
>SXYU01000058.1 GCA_005788235.1 Cytophagales bacterium | reverse complement strand
GAGAAGGATGTACACCCGAGCGGTACTCTCAAAAATCCGAACGGAGTTTTGGATAACTTTTGGGCAATACATGAAGCCCGTTGCCAATGCGCAAGGGAAAAGAACCAATTGGACCAATTATAAAACAGGGGTAAAGGATATTTATTTCCGAATGCGGGCAGAGCGAGATCATGCAGCGATTGCTATCGAACTGGGCCATGCTGATTTAGAAATGCAGGAGTTGGTGCTCGATCAATTTAGTGAACTCAAAAAAATCCTTGAAGGATGTATGAAGGAAGAGTGGATTTGGCGATTGCATACGGAAAATGAGATGGGGCAGCCTATCTCCAAAATAGAATCTGTATTAGAAGGGGTAAATGTGCTTGATTCGAATGACTGGCCTAGCATCATTTCTTTTCTTAAACCAAGAATAATTGCCCTGGACGACTTTTGGGATCAGGTAAAACCTGGTTTTGAAGATTTCTAAGTTCAAATAAATAGGGACTTCTTAAGGGATCTTATTGGTCGTGTCGCTTGGGAATACTTGGATTGGTAAATGTAAATCCTCTCGCTTCATCCCCCTCAAAAAAATCTAATTGCATCCCCATTAAAAACATAAGGTGTTTTTTTTCAATGAGTACGGGGATATTTTGAACCTCATAGCGTTGATCTTCGGGCTTTAATTTATCAAAACCTAGCACATAAGCCATTCCCCCGCAACCCCCACCTTTAACACCTACCCGTAGAAAATAATCCAAAGGAATATTCTTGGTAGCCATGATGTGCTTAATTTCTTTAGCTGCTTTGGGTGTTATTTCTATAGGAGTCAACATGGGTTAAAAGTGACCAAGTTTAGGGATTAATTCAACCTGGATTACAAAATTACTCGTTTACTAAGTTTTTTGGCAACAAAGAATTGTAGATATTCGAATTAAAATTTTGACATGACTTACCTTCTAGAACTTTTAAAAATACTTCTTCCTGCAGCAGCAGTTCTTTATGGGATGTATTTGGTGGTAGCTTCTTTTTTGTCCAAGGAACAGGAGAAATTAAAGTTGGATTTACGAAGTCAGCAAGCAAATGTAGTGCTTCCCATTCGTCTTCAAGCGGCCGAAAGACTTTGCCTCCTGCTAGAGCGTATTACGCCAGCTCAAGTAATCCGTAGGTCGATTCCTGGACAGTTTTCTGCAGAAGAACTGCATCATCACCTCATCTCAGAAATCAGAGAGGAGTTTAATCACAATGCCAGCCAGCAGGTATATTTTTCAGAAGATACATGGGATGCAGTGCGAATTGCGGTCGAGGAGGTGATCTCCCGCATCAATGTCAGCCGTCAACAATTGAATTCCTCCGCTTCCGGAGTAGACTTGGCTAAGGTGGTTTTGACTCAGTCCTTTGACCGGAAAAATGACCCAATTGCCTTGGCTATTCGCAAGGTGAAGGCGGAGATTAGTGTCTATTTTTAAGCTAGATTTTACCAATAAATACAATCGACCACTTAGGGATTGGCATCAAAAGTGTGTAAACACGATTACTTGAAGCAATTCTAAATCACCAAGGGTGCTTGTCAAATTCCATACTATGAAATCGTTGCGCTACCCCATCACATCAGCCTTAGTGGACGGAGGGTTTAACTACCTTGAATTTGTTCAGTTTACCGAACAGCTAGTTGGGGAAAACTGTACCACAGGCCCGAATCAAAGCGAGGAGTACCTTGCCTACACCCGGATGTGCTTGCAGAGGATGGTTCGCTGGAACAAAACTAGCAAGGTTTCAAAAGAATTAGCACAGCTGATGCGAAGGGTCAATCGGCCACAAGTATGGCTCCTGATCACAGAAGCTTGGTGTGGAGATGGTGCCCAGTCGATTCCTCACTTGGCTAAACTTGCGGATCTCAGCCCAAATATCATGCTCAAGATTGTACTTCGGGACGAGCATCCGGACTTGATGGATGCCTACCTGACGAAGGGAAATCGATCTATACCCAAACTAATCGCAATGACCGTAGACTTCCAACATGAATTATTTGCTTGGGGACCCAAACCCAAGTACCTAATCAATCGGCATGCGGCATTCAAGCAAAATTCAGAAGGCCGATCCTATTCAGATTTTTTGGAAGAAGTACATCTTTGGTATGCCAAAAACAAACAGAAAGACCTCGAAAGTGAAATCTATCCATTAATTTCTTCAACTTTGATTCCATGACGATTGCTTTGATTTCTGGAACCTCAGGATTAGTAGGGATGCAGCTGCTGCATCAGCTCCTGCGTAATCCTGCATACAGCTATGTGATCAGTGTAGGGCGAAGGAGCCTTGCCTTGAAGCACGAGAAATTACTCCAAATCGATGGAGACTTGAGTAAATTGACTTCTTGGGCCTGGGAAGATAAAATCAATGCTCAGTCTTTGGGAGGAGCATACCATGCCTTGGTCTTGGCCTTGCAGGAAAAAAAGGTCACCGTGCACGCATTTTGTAGCTTGGGTACGACGATCAAGCAAGTGGGCTCCAAAGATAAATTTTATGCCATAGATCACGATTTGGTGCTTGAGTTTGCCTCTTGGTCCAAGAAACTTGGAGCATCAAAGTTCTTGTATGTCTCTGCGATGGGAGCAAATGCCAAATCCCCTATTTTTTACAACAAAGTAAAAGGAGAGACAGAAGAAGATTTGAAAGCTATTCAATTTGATTATTTAGGTCTCTTCCGACCCTCTCTCTTGCTAGGGAGTAGGCATGAATTCCGATTTGGTGAGCAAGTGGCCACTTTTTTTATGATGCCTTTGACTTGGCTGAAGCTTGGAAAAAATATTCGGCCCATTCGAGACCATGTAGTGGCCAAATCTTTGGTTAATGTGGCGCTTGGTGATTCAAAAAGCAGTATAGACTGCTTTCTATCTGGTAAAATGCAAGAATTAGGAGCATGATTGTAGTTATTCAACGGGTTTCAGAGGCCTCAGTGACGATTGATGGGAAAGTTAAATCCAAGATTGGAGTAGGGCTTTTGGTACTTCTAGGAATTGAAGAAGCGGACGGAAGGGAAGATCTCGACTGGCTTGCTAAAAAAATAGTCAACCTTCGGATTTTTCCTGATGAACAAGAAGTGATGAATAAAAGTCTGTTGGATGTGGGTGGAGAGCTCTTGTTGGTCTCCCAGTTTACCCTACACGCAAGCACCAAAAAAGGCAATCGCCCATCTTACATCAAAGCCGCACGACCTGAGATTGCGCTGCCCCTCTACGAACAAGCGATCGCTGGATTAGAGGCCGAGTTGGGTAAACCCATCGGTACTGGAACTTTTGGTGCAGACATGAAGGTGAGCCTGATTAATGATGGGCCAGTTACCCTAATCATGGACACCAAAAACAAGGTGTAATCCTTTCAAATTAGTGACAACCAATTCCAGGCAAGGTCAATTTGTCAACGATAGACGGACCACAGTCCACAGCCAGTTCTTCTAAAATAAAATACTTCTTCCTTTGGCAATTTTTCAAAGGGATAATTCCTATTGTAAACTAATTAGGAATCATTTTGCTTAGAAGTGCTTCCAGCCTTGGGCTTTGATTTGTACCGCAGTACCGCTCTTGGTAACTAGGTATTTCCCTTCTTCTGCTTTCGTGATGTGTCCAATAAAATGCACATCGGGGTGCTTTTCCAGTTTAGCAAAATCCTTTTGATCGATTGTAAAAAGCAATTCGTAATCCTCTCCACCATTCATCACACAGGTGATGGGGTCAAGGTTGAGTTCCACAGCGGTATCAAAGGTTTGCTTGCCGATAGGGAGTTTGTCTTCGTAGATGGTAGCACCTACCCCAGATGCCTTGCACAGGTGAAAAATCTCAGAAGCCAGCCCATCCGAAATATCAATCATACTTGTAGGAATTACCTGAAGTTCTCGGAGCTCATGGATGATGTCCATTCGGGCATCGGGGCGGAGTTGACGACCAGTCACCTCCGTATATTTCTCTAGCTCTGGCTTCATTTCTGGATTGGAGAGGAATACTTGCTTTTCTCGTTCTAGAATCTGAAGTCCTACCAGAGCTCCACCGAGGTCACCAGTCACGCATAGAATATCATTTACTTGAGCACCTGAGCGGTAGGAGAGATGTTCTTTTTTAGCCTGACCCATTGCTGTGACGGAAATCACAAGACCAGAACGGGAGGCTGTGGTATCGCCTCCAACCAAATCTACTCCATACTGCTCACAAGCGGCATATATTCCTTCGTAGAGCGCTTGAACTGTTTCTACCGAAAACCGATTAGATAATGCAATACTGACTGTAATCTGGGTAGGAATGGCATTCATGGCGGCAATATCGGATACATTCACCGCGACAGCCTTGAAACCCAGGTGAGGGAGGGGACTGTAGGCAAGGTCAAAATGGACCCCTTCCAAAAGTAAGTCGGTGCTTACTACTGTCACCTGGTCGCCAGCATCGAGTACTGCTGCATCGTCACCGATTCCCTTAAGTGTAGATGGATTTTTTACTAGCGCACCTTTGGCGAGCTGCTCGATTAACCCAAACTCACCCAATTCACTTATTTCAGTTCTTTTCTCTGACATGCTTTTTATAGTTGTGCAACTAAAGACTCTTTTTAGTTAAAGGGCTATGTTGAGGCTTTTCTGGGTTGGGATCTGCTTGACACAGTTCCACCAGAACCCCATTGGTACTGCGTGGATGCAGAAACACCACAATTTTTTGGTCGGCTCCTTTTTTGGGGATCTCATTTAAAATCTCAAAACCTTCGGCTTTCAGTCGTAACATTTCGGCATAGATATCTTCTACATCAAAAGCAATATGGTGGATCCCTTCCGATTTTCTTTCGATGAATTTAGCGATGGGAGAGTCAGTAGTGCTTGCTTGAAGCAATTCGATTTTGGTGTCGCCCACTTGAAAAAAACTTGTTTCAACCCCCTCAGTTGAAACTTTCTCTGATTTGTAGGGAGGTTTTCCCAAGAGTCGCTGAAAGAGTTCATTGGATTTTTTAAGGTCAGCGACCGCAATTCCAAGATGTTCTATTTTCCTCATGCCATTAATTTGTATCTTTG
>SXYU01000057.1 GCA_005788235.1 Cytophagales bacterium | reverse complement strand
CTTGCGTTTTGGGATGATCTGGTAGGGGAGTTTATGAAATACCTGCCCATTACATTGATTATTGTACTTTCCGCCTCCTTGTTTGTGGCGTTGGTCATCAATCCAGTCATGACGGCTATGTACATGAAGATTGAGGACATGACCCAAGATAAGCCTAAGAAAGCGTCCCTGAGCGCGGCTGGTTTGTTTGCCCTTGTAGGGTTTGTAAGTTACCTAGTGGGGTGGAACACCATTGGTTCACTCGCTGTCGTGACTGGAGTATTTATCTTATTGTATGTGTTTTATTTGAGAAAAGCAGTGGGCTGGTTTCAAGCTGTATTCTTGGTTAAGTTGGAAAATGGCTACGAATCGCTACTCACTTTTGCCTTGAAGGGTAAAAACTCAATGAAATTTTTGATTGGCACCTTTTTGCTTTTGATTTTCTCTATTGCCTTGCTCGGCATTCGTGCTCCAAAAGTTCTTTTCTTTCCTGACAATCAACCTCAGCTAGTCAATGTGTTCGTTGAGTTTCCGATTGGGACAAGCATAGAGGCCACCAATGCCTTTGTCGACAAGATGGAAGATGAGATGATTGCCAAATTGAAACCTTATGGAGGTATTTTGGAGTCAGTGATCACCCAAGTGGGAGAAGGTACTGGAGATCCTACCCAAGGGCCAAGTATCCAGTCTACACCTCACAAAGCAAAAATTACGATTGGCTTTGTGGATTACATTGACCGTCAAGGAATTGATACCAATGAAGCTATGGAGGTAATCCGAGAGTTGGCGAAAGTGTATCCGGGGGTGTTGATTACGGTTGACAAGCAGCAAAATGGGCCTCCTGTAGGTAATCCAGTAAATATTGAATTTGTAGGGGAAGATTACGAGCAATTGATTGCCTTTGTAGATGCAACCAAGGCCTATTTAGAATCCAATTCCATTCCAGGTTTGGAGGAATTGAAAACAGATCTTTCCTTGGGTAGTCCAGAGGTAGTAGTACGTATAGATCGTGAAAAGGCTAGAAGATTTGGCTTGTCTACTTCCAGCATCGCGATGGAATTACGAACCTCTCTATTTGGATTTGAGGTATCTAAGTACAAAGAAGGGGAGGAGGATTATCCCATTTTCCTCCGATTGGATGAAAATTCACGCTACGACATCAATACTTTGGTCAATAAGAAAATTGGTTTTAGAGACAAGTTTGGTGAAAAAAGAGAAGTGCCAATTTCTGCGGTAGCCGACATTCAGTATGGTTCGACCTATGGATCAGTGAAAAGAAAAGATTCTGAAAAAGTGGTGAGTATGTTCTCCAACGTATTAGATGGATACAATCCAACGGAGATCAATGGTCAAATCAAGGATTTGATGGGGGCGTACCCTGTTCCTGAGGGAATTACGGTAAAATATACTGGTGAGCAAGAGGAGCAAGCCAAGTCTCAAGCCTTCTTGTTACGCGCCTTGGGGATTGCGATTTCTTTGATTTTCTTGATTATCGTGGCGCAGTTCAATTCAGTGGTCAGTCCATTTATTATCATGACTTCAGTGCTCTTCTCTACCATTGGTGTCTTTTTGGGCTTGGTGATCTTCAATATGGATTTTGTAGTGATAATGACTGGTATCGGGATTATTTCTCTTGCTGGTGTAGTGGTAAACAATGCCATTGTGTTGATTGATTACACCGATTTGGTTCGATCTAGAAAAAGAGAGGAATTGGGTATTCAAAAGGGAAGTTATTTGGCCCTTCCAGATTTGCTGGCAAGCATAGTGGAAGCAGGAAAAACCCGTCTTCGTCCTGTGCTCTTGACAGCCATCACTACAGTCCTAGGTTTGATTCCTTTGGCAATCGGGATGAATATTAATTTTGCGACCCTATTGAGTGAATTTGACCCTCAATTCTATGTAGGAGGCGATAATGCAGCTTTCTGGGGCCCCATGGCCTGGACTGTAATATTTGGGTTAACCTTTGCGACAATCATTACGTTAGTACTGGTTCCAGTGATGTATTTGCTTACCGATAAGCTTGCAATAAAGCTTCGGAGGTCCTAATCATCCCTGTTAAGGTTGGTGGTTTTTTTGATCAAACCCTTGGAACATTGTTCCAGGGGTTTTTTTGTTTTCTCTAAAAAACTGAGCTTTTTTTTTAAATTTGTCAGCCTATAGACCTAAGAGAGATGCAAGAATTAAAATGGTATGTGATGTACACCCGTTCTCGGGCGGAAAAAAAAGTTGCCGACATGCTGGTGGAGGAAAGGGTAGAAGTGTACTTGCCCATGGTGGAGGAGTTGCGACAATGGTCTGACCGAAAAAAAAAGGTGCAGAAAGCGCTATTTAACGGCTATGTATTTGTGAAAACCCACAGGAATAACCTTTGGAACTGCCTCAAAGTACCTGGTGCAGTGAAGTTTGTTCACTTTTCTGGAGAGCATGCAATCATTCGTGATGAGGATGTGGAAACGATTCGGCGTGTAGTGGCTACTGGTGTGGCAATCGAAACGGATGGATCGGAAATTGGCCCTGGAGAAAAAGTAAAGGTAATCGGCGGATCACTGGAGGATATGGTTGGGGAGTGTATCGAAAAGGGAAATAAAGATTATTTTCTAATTCGAGTTCCGGGCATTTACCAAAACATGTTGGTGAGCATCCCGCGTAAATTTTTGCAGGCGATCCAAGAGCAGGTGATTAGCTAAGTCGGCGGACTTGCATTGGATTCCGATGGAGTAGCTGATGTAATTGTTTTTTCAAATTTTTCAACTCATTCCCTCAAAGGCATTCTGTACCTCATCTTCAGTTTTCCGGAGCTTTGCTCTACAAAACTTAACTAGCTCAGTAGCCTCTTTTACTAAGTCGGCTAATGTATCCACATTACTACTTCCTTCCTCGAGTTGTGCCAAAATAGCTTCCAGACGTTGCATGGCTTGGGTATAGGTGTAATCTTTCATTTTTTTTGTAGTTGATTAACGGTACTAATGATTCTTTGATGGGCTGTATAGGTAGTTAAGGAATCCCCTTCCTCGAGTTGCACGAGCTGTATAGGAAGTCCATTCGATTCTGTTCGGGTATATCCTTTTTGAAACAAGTTTATAGGATCTAATTGCCGGACGCTGATTTCTTGATGATCTATTTTTTCACGCTGAAGTTTGAGGAAACGCAGCATTTCTTTCTTTAAGAGCAGGATTTTCTGATCCAAAACTCCATGCTCATGTTTGGTGTGGCTTTTTCCTGATTGAAGCATTCTAGTTTGGAAGCTAGTAACCTTATCAATTTCTCGAGATAGCTGCTGTTTTACCAGTCCCTTGATGTGCATGCTTACCTCTTGGACTTTGGTATTCTCTCCCTTTAAGGTGTTTCGCGTTAACCTATCGAGGCGCTGGGTCCCAAATCCAAGTTGTTCTTCGTATTCCCGAAAGCTGGAAAGGATAAACTCAGCTACTGCGGTTGGAGTTTTTAAGCTAGTGTGGCCTACCAAATCTACGATGGTTTCATCCCGTTCGTGGCCTATGCCTGTAAAAATTGGGAGAGGGAATTTGGCGATGGTTACGGCCAGTTGGTAGTCGTCAAAGCAGTCCAGGTCCAGCTGGGCCCCACCTCCGCGGATCAGCACCACAGCATCTAGCTGAAGACGAGTTGCTTGTTGCCCTACCTGCTCCAATGCAGCAATAAGGTTGGTTACAGCTTCGTTTCCTTGCATAAGTGAAGGAAAAAGCCGGTGGTAGACTCGGTAGTGATAGGGATTTTCATCAAGTTGGTTGATGAAATCCCCGTACCCAGCTGCCGTTGGGCTTGAGATGACGGCAATACGTTGGATGACTGGAGGGAGGGATAATCTGGCATTGTGCCCTATCCATCCTTCACTTCCCAGGCGGGTAATAGTTTCTTGTCGCAAACGAGCTCGCTCACCTAAGGAAAAAGAAGGGTCGATGTCTTTTACATTGAGGCTTAAGCCATAGGCAGGGTGAAAAGTTACGCTTACCTGTGCCAAAACCTTCATTCCATTTTTAAGGGTAGTTCCGGTGACGGATTCAAATTTACTCGCAACAGTTCTGTAAGTATATTGCCATAGGTTGGCTCTGATTTTTGCTTGTATTTGTGCGCCTTGTTTTTCTACCAATTCAAAGTAAACATGCCCTTGGGGTGCTTGTCTGAAATCCGACAGTTCACCCACCACCCAGTAGAGCGGTTCGAGTTCCGTTTCCAGGACCCGCTGGATATGCTCGGTGAGTTGAAGAACGGATAGTGAGGGCATGGGTTTAGCGCGGTAGCACTTGGTAAATTTTTTGACTGAGTTCCTTGCTTGCGCGAAGCAAGGGTAATCTTACCTGGTCAGAGGTAATGATTCCCTGGTGCAGCAAGAGATTTTTTAAACCTACGGGATTTCCTTCTAGGTACATCAAGCTATTGAGCTCCAAAAGGGAATAGGCTGCTTCCAAAGAAGACTTTGAATCCCCTTCAATCAGGGTTTTGAAGGTAGCGGGAAGGGCATTGGCTAAGACCGAAATCACCCCAGCCCCTCCGATGCTTAGAATTGGTTTGGTGAGGAGGTCATCGCCTGAAATAAGCAAAAAATCCTTCGGCATGGAGGCAGTGATCTGCATGCATTGCTCTAAATTTCCGCTAGCCTCCTTGATGCCTACAATGTTGGGATGGTGTGATAGGGTAAGCGTGGTTCTTGCAGTCAAGTTGGACATGGTGCGACCCGGAATGTTGTACAGCACCAGGGGAACTGGAGATACATCAGCCAAGGCTTTGAAGTGGGCAATTATCCCTTCTTGAGTAGGCTTGTTGTAGTAGGGGCTTACAGAAAGAATGCTTGCTACTCCATAAAAATCAGTTGCTTCAATCTCATCCAAAAGCTTTTGGGTAGCATTACCACCTAACCCTAGCATAAGGGGCACGCGTCCCCTGTTGTATTCCACGCAGGCTTGAAGCACCTGTGCTTTTTCTGAAGTACTCAAGGTGGCGGCTTCGCCAGTGGTGCCCAAGGCTACTAGGTAGTCCACCCCGCCGGAGATGACATGATCTATAAGGCGTTTTAAACTTTCAAAATCAATGCGATTGTCGTCTAGAAAGGGGGTGGCAAGTGCTACTCCAATACCTTTGAATGCGTTCATGGTAAAGTGTTAAGGGCAAAGACAAATATACAGTCTTGACTGGTTTTTTAGTAAAAAGGGAAAGTAAATACGGATGATATAGGATACCAAATTCAACCGCTACAACTTGAACATTCCTACTTTTTTGGTTGATTTTCTGAACGGGATGTATGGACTTTGAAGTATTGGTGGTGTCAAGCTTGCTAAAGATAGGGTTCCTAATTTTTTCCGAAAATCGGTAAACAAGTAAAACAAGAACTATATTAAGCTAAATTTATAGGTATAAAGTCTATTTTTCTTTCTGTGGAAATTCTAATTATTCTTTTTCTGGTTCTGTTAAATGGTGTTTTTGCCATGGCTGAGTTATCCCTTGTTTCTTCTCGAAAATTCAAGTTGGAGAGTTTGAAAAAGCAGCGAAAACTGGGAGCAAAGGAGGCTTTGACTCTCTCAGAGAATCCAACCAAATTCATGTCTACCGTACAGATAGGTATTACGCTTATCGGTGTTTTATTGGGGGTGTATGGTGGAAAAAATATTACGGATGATCTGGAATCCATGCTGCAACAGGTTTCTTTTTTACAGCCCTATGCGAATACTCTAGCAGTAGGTTTGGTGGTGGTATTGATTACTTACCTGTCCATCGTCTTGGGTGAGTTGTTTCCCAAAAGGTTGGGCATGACTTTTCCAGAGCAGATTGCCTTGCAAGTGGCCAAACCCATGCTTTGGTTGTCCAAGTTGACTAGCCCTTTTGTTTGGATGTTGACAATTTCCAATGATTTTTTAGTTTGGATTTTTCAGATTAAGCGGACTTCCGATAGTAAAATTTCTGAAGAGGAGTTGAAGGCTCTTATCAAAGAAAGTGCAGAGGGAGGAGAGATTATGGATATTGAACAGGACATCGTGGAGCGTGTGTTTGAGTTGGGAGACCGTCGGATCAATACCTTGCTTACCCACCGAAATGAGTTGGTCTTTTTCAATGCCAACGATAACGAGGAGGTGGTACGAAATAAAATCAGTGAAGAAAAGCATTCTGCCTATCCGCTATGCAAGGAGGGTGATTTGGATCAAATCATTGGGATTGTTCTGGTGAAGGACCTCTTTGATTCCAGCCTTAGAGAAGAATTTGACTTGAGAAAAATTGCGAAAGCCCCACTTTTCTTGAACGAGAGCATGTTTGCTTACCAAGCTTTGGAATCATTCAAGGCGCATCGGCTTCATTACGGATTGGTAATAGATGAGTATGGGGTCACCGTGGGAATGGTGACTATGGATGATGTGGTAGACGCCCTTGTCGGAGAGGCCACGGAATTGGATCAAACAGATTACCAAATCGTGGAACGGGAAGATGGTTCTTGGTTGATTGACGGACAGTATTCCCTGATCGAATTTGAAAAGTTTTTCGATTTTGATGTATCCTATCAAAACAAAAATTTCACTACCCTAGCAGGACTAATCCTCCATCAAAGTGGCTACATCCCCAATGTGGGAGATACGGTTACGGTAGAAAAACTCCGGCTTGAAGTAGTAGACAAAGACGGGCAGCGGATTGATAAAGTGCTGGTGAGTCGGGTCTAAGGCACCAATTCTCAGTAGCCTTGGGGTCTAAGGATTCGATGCTCCTTTTTTGGATTTAGGATTGGACCAATTTCAAAAAATCAGCTTCTGAGACCAAAGGAATGCCCAACTTTTGGGCTTTTTCTTTTTTGCTTGGGCCCATTTCTTCTCCTTCGATAATGAAGTCTAGGTTTTTGGAAACCGAACTCAGGTACTGCCCACCGTGGGCTTGTACGAAAGTAACGATTTCGTCCCTTTTGAAGTGATTCAATCTTCCGGATGCCAGGATTCTTTTTCCTTCAAGTGCATTACCAAGTGTCACACTTTCTCCTCCCTGCATTTCAAAAT
>SXYU01000056.1 GCA_005788235.1 Cytophagales bacterium | reverse complement strand
ATGTAGTATTGAACAGGTTTTCTGAGCCGGATTAAGGCAAGTCCACATTCGTGTTTAATAGCGTCACTCATGGAAAAATAGGATGAATGTTTAGGAAGAAATAAATGTACATTTTTTCAAAAGATTTACCGATTTGAAAAAGACCTATTCCTAAAAAAAAACCAAAAATCGAAACTTGTCCATTGCTTAAAACTTCAAGACGGTGTATCCCTGCATCGAATAGGTAGTAATCGTCGTGAGCGCGGAGTGCGCAATAGTCACTCCAGGCCAAAGATCTGCTGTCTTTAAGTTTCTTACGATCAGCGACTGCCCACAAACTAAAATTTCTGCACCAGCTTCTTCTAAAGCGGTAAATACGGCTAAGTTGGGATTGTCTACCTCGTATCTTTTCTTGTAGTTTTCGTCATTCAGTACCGAAAAAATCCCCCCTCCATGCAAGACCACCTTGACCTTAATCCGATCTTTGGTCACCCCGGCTAGGCCATGAAGATTCATCAGGCGGGCTACATTGTCTACAAACCTTGAGACCTGCTTGGGGTCTTCAGCAGGGGAGGTCAGATCTACTAGTATTTTATACTCCAAGGTTCCATCTGGCCGCTCCGTGGCATCGGGAATTTCATAGATTCCTCCAAATCCTTTGACAATTGGAAACTGAGGAGTTTGGGCAACAGCCGCAAAGGAAAGAAGCAGTGCAGCACTGAATGTGAGGAAGAAGTGGGTAGCCTTCATGAGTTTAGTTTTTTTCCCAAACTACTAAAATTTTATAGGATTATCCATAATCCAATCAGCGAGTCAATATATCTGTTGATCACAGTGGTTCTCTTAAGTTCAGTCAGCTTAAAAAGAAAAGGCGAAGCTGAATTAGCATCGCCTATTTACTTTTTTGTGCGCACGAGAAGATTCGAACTTCCACACCCGAACGGGCACCACCCCCTCAAAGTGGCGTGTCTACCAATTTCACCACGTGCGCGATTGGGGATTGCAAAAGTAGAAAACCGAGCTTCGGGAAGCAAAGCTTCTCTTCGCTTTTCTTTACTTTTTTTAAAAATTAACCAAAAACCTTCTTTTCGGCAGATTGAAGGGTATTGTAAAGCAAGGCTGCAATGGTCATGGGGCCTACTCCACCGGGTACTGGCGTGATGGCTGAGGCAATGGGCGCTACTTCGTCGTACTTCACATCACCAATTAATCGAAACCCAGTTTTCTTAGTCTCGTCAACAATGCGGTGGATACCGACGTCAATCACCACAGCCCCTGGCTTGACCATATCGGCAGTTACAAACTCAGGCTTGCCAATCGCCACAATCAAAACATCTGCCATTCTACAGATAGTCGCCAAGTCCTTTGTTTTGGAATGGGTCAGGGTGACAGTCGCATTGCCAGGATAGCCATTGCGAGCCATCAAAATACTCATAGGACTACCCACAATATGGCTCCGTCCAATGACCACACAGTGCTTACCGGAGGTTTCGATCTGGTAGCGCTTGAGTAGCTCAACGATTCCATAAGGGGTAGCTGACACGTAAGCAGGCCAGTTCAGGGTCAATCGGCCCACGTTCGCTGGGGTAAATCCATCCACGTCTTTTTCAGGACGAATGCGATTGGTTACTTTATCTACCGAAATATGGGCAGGAAGGGGAAGTTGCACAATCAACCCATCGATATCCAGGTTTTGATTGATATCCTCCACGGTTTGAAGAAGCTCCTCCTCAGAAACTTCCGCGGCAAGGCGAACCAGCGTAGAAGTAAATCCTACTTCTTCACAAGCCTTCACTTTGGCCCCCACATAGGTTTGGCTGGCACCATCTTCCCCTACCAGTATTGCTGCTAAGTGAGGCTGCTTTCCGCCTGCTTGTTTAATTTCTGCTACCCGCGCTGCAATTTCGTTTTTGATATCTTGCGCGGTTTTTTTACCGTCTATTAGTATTGACATGGGATCTCGTATTCTTTTATTCTTCAATCGATATTCTTCAATCGACATTCATAATTAATTTTTCTTTCCAAAAACTAAACTCCTACATACTTAGAATTAGTTGACTAAAATCAATTGGCCAATTTGCTCTTGCCTTACCTACTCAAATCGGTTATGCTCGGCAGTTAATACACTTTTGACAAAAATAGAAATCAGCTGATTGCATTCATCTTTCATTTTATCCAAAAATGAATTATCCTGATGAAGGCCTGCTCTTTCTACTATTTTCAATCCAATTAACGTCTCTCTTAACTCTTTTAAAATGACTTTAAACTTATGTATAAAATTTTTTCTCGATTCCCCACTTTGCGCTTCCCCATAATTCAAAGCAGGACTTGTTCCGCTTCTGAGTAATTGATTTGCTAAATGATTTCCAGATTTGCTCGAAACCATACTTTCTGTAAAATGGATAAGTTGAGCTGCAAACTCAATTAATCCCTCTTCCAAATCAAACTTTTTCTCCATCATAACTTTAGTAAAAAATTAGTGTAATTGATAAAAAATAGAATTCAAAATTGGACATTTTGAGTTTGAAAAGGTGTTAAACTCCGAATGTCGAATCTTGAATAAAGAATGATGAAGAAAAAGGCCGGATTTTAGATCACAATTAATTAATCTAGCTTCAACACCGCCATAAACGCCTCCTGTGGAATCTCTACATTACCAACCTGGCGCATGCGCTTCTTTCCCTTTTTCTGCTTTTCCAAAAGCTTACGCTTACGTGAAATATCCCCCCCGTAACACTTAGCTAACACGTTTTTACGCATCGCTTTTACTGTTTCTCTCGCAATGATTTTCTGCCCAATGGCTGCCTGTATGGCAATTTCAAACATTTGCCGTGGCACCAGCTCCTTCAACTTATCGCAAAGACGCTTTCCCCAATCGTAGGCTTTATCTCGGTGTACAATTGCAGAAAGCGCATCAACAGGCTCCCCATTGAGCATGATGTCCAGACGAACCATGTTCGACTCTTGGAAGCCCTTCAACTCGTAATCCAAGGAAGCATAGCCTCTAGAAATGGTCTTCAAGCGATCAAAGAAGTCAAATACAATTTCTGCCAAGGGCATATCAAACTGCAACTCCACCCGATCAGAAGTCAAATACACCTGGTTTTTAATCTGACCCCTTTTGTCCATACAAAGAGAAATCACAGGTCCCACGTATTCTGCAGCAGTGATAATGGATGCTTTTACAAAAGGCTCCTCAATATGTTTAAATCGGGTGGGATCAGGCATATCTGACGGAGCATTGACTACTTGGTACTCGTCGTTAGTCATGAGGGCCTTGAACTGCACAGAAGGTACAGTCGTAATGACCGTCATGTCAAATTCACGTTCCAAGCGCTCCTGCACAATTTCCATGTGCAGCATTCCCAAAAACCCGCATCGGAATCCAAAGCCCAAGGCGGCAGAAGTTTCTGGCTCCCACACTAAGGAAGCGTCGTTTAATTGCAATTTTTCCATGGACGCACGAAGCTCCTCAAATTCTGTAGTGTCTACAGGGTAAATACCCGCAAAAACCATGGGCTTCACATTTTCAAAGCCTTTGATGGATTCTGAACAGGGGTTCTTCACGTGTGTGATTGTATCCCCTACCGCCACTTCTTTGGCTACTTTGATGCCGGAAATAAGGTATCCCACATTACCTGCACTCATGGTTTGCTGAGGAATCTGATTTACACCCAAAATTCCGATCTCGTCAGCAAAATACTCCTTGCCAGAGTTGACGAACTTGATCTTATCTCCCTTGTTCAAGGTGCCATTAAAAATTCGGAAGATTACCTCCACTCCACGGAAGGAGTTGAACTGCGAGTCAAAAATCATTGCTTGAAGTGGCGCTGCAGGATCTCCCTTGGGTGCAGGAATCTTCTCAATCACCTTTGCCAATATATCTGTTATGCCGATACCTTCCTTACCCGATGCTAGGACAATATCCTCGCGATCGCAACCCAACAAGTCGATGACTTCGTCTGCCACCGCCTCTGGGTCTGCACCAGGTAAGTCAATTTTATTTAATACAGGAATGATTTCTAAGTCGTGACCCAAGGCCAAGTAAAGATTGGAAATGGTCTGCGCCTCTACGCCTTGGGAGGCATCTACGATAAGTAAAGCTCCTTCACATGCCGCAATCGAGCGGGATACTTCATAGGAAAAATCCACGTGACCTGGGGTATCAATCAAGTTGAGAATGTACTCCTCCCCCTTGTAAGTATACTTCATCTGAATGGCGTGGGACTTGATGGTGATGCCACGCTCACGCTCCAGGTCCATATCGTCTAGCAACTGGTTTTGCATCTCTCGGTCAGTTACCGTGTTGGTCGTCTGCAGCAACCGGTCTGCCAATGTACTTTTGCCGTGGTCAATGTGGGCAATGATGCAGAAATTTCGAATGTTTTTCATAAGCTTAGGTCAGACAAAAGTAGGAAAAAAGAAGCTTTCTTGGTTAGTCCATACAAGAAATAGACTATCCCATTTCAAAGCTTTTTTATCCATTCTTTGATCATTATCCTAATCTCTTGTTTACCCGTATTGTTTTGATTTAAATTCAAGAACTCTCGCTATTTTTTGGGAGTCGATAGCCTTCTTTTTTCTTTTCTAAATTACCTTTGCTTCACCACTTTATCCCTACCCCATGCAGGCCATTGCAGAACGGAAAAAATCACAAAATATAGGCGAATACCTTGTCTATATGTATCAGATGGAAGACCTCATTCGCTCTTACCAAGGGAATATGGAGGAAATAGGCCAGTATGTGGTCTCCCACTACCCGGTATCTGAGGAGGAAAAGGAGAATAT
>SXYU01000055.1 GCA_005788235.1 Cytophagales bacterium | reverse complement strand
CAAAAGCATTTTTAGTCACAATTGCCACACGAATTTTACCTAAATCCTTGAACTTATTGAGGTTGACCAGCTCTGTTCTAAACTGTGTGGCACTTGTTGGTATAAATTCTTCCACCGTAGCATCGGAAGTTTGAAGTCTAGTGCCACTCTTCTTGTAAGGAGGGGTGATGATGTCAAAATCAATGCTACAATCTGGAGCGATAGCTACTAGTAACTCATCTTGGAAGCCAGCTTGATTGTAAGGACCGTGAGCTACTTCAAATACTAATTGGGCCTTCGGATATTTGGTTAGGTCAATTTGCGGAGAAACAAAGTAGTCAAGCTGTCCCTGCGCCTCGTATTCATAGTGCCGAATAAATAGGGCAGGTTGCGCACTTCCATCGATGGTTAGATTGGTTTTCTCCCAAGTCAAAGACTGATCTGGGTTTCCAATAATCCAAGTAGAAGGAAGTGTGGTCAAAGGAACGGAATAAGGAAGGGTAAGCTGTCCTTGTTGAACAGGTTTAGTAGTTAAGGTATTGTTTGAAGAAACTAAATCAGCTACGTTATTTACCTGAACTATTGTGAAGGAAAATTCACTTTCCAATCCTTTTGTATCGAAGGCGGTAAAGCTTACTACTGCTTTCTCTGATGTTTTTAGATTGGTTGTAAATTGTTTGCTTTCGATTAAGGTTCCGTTCAATCTAAATTCAATAGTCACTGAAGATACCAATTCATTCCCTCTATTTTGGATTTCTAATTGTGGGGTGATGCTTGGTTGGCACAAAGCGTCAAAAGGAGTGATAACTCTCAACAAGGACACATCTCTAGTCGCAAGAACTGGATCTTTCGTTCCACGACTGTTTATTAGCGATGCTCTTCTAGGGCTATTCGAAAGCACTACATCAAATCTTTCTACTTGGCCCTTGGTAAAAAGGTTCATGCATGGATCTGGTGTATAATCCATGTAATTCTGGATCATGTTGTTATTGCCACAAGAAAACCGAGTTGGGTTATCATTGCAAATGGTATTGTTGGGGTTGTCTTGATTTGGCGTGTCTAGGACGAAATCATCTACCTCGCAGCCTCCATCGCCCCAAATGTGGCGCAATCCAAGGTAGTGCCCTACTTCGTGCGTAGCAGTTCTTCCATTTGTATTCGCAGCTGTGCCAGCACCAGTTCCAAAAAAGAGGTAATCTACGGTTACCCCATCACGAATTGCTGCCGAGGGTGCAAAATTAAGTCCGGGTAAGTTGGAGGTAGGAAAGGTGGCATAGCCTAAGTAAGGATCCACCAAAGGTACGACCCACATATTCAAGTATTCTTCAGGATTCCATTGGGAGGTCTGCCCAATCAAAGTTGCGTCTTCAGGCCCATAAATGGTTTTTGGCCCCTGTTTCCGTACAATTCCATTGGTAGGGAGACCATTTGGGTCCTGTTTGGCGAGTACAAATTCAATGTTCGCATCTGCTGCTACTGGAAGAAATTCCTCGGGGGTACGAATGGCATCTGCATTTTTTCTCCGAAAATCTTCATTTAGCACTCGAATTTGCTGCAAAATCTGCGCATCAGAAATGTTGGCTTCTACACCTACGGCTGTCCCGTTATGTATGACGTGTACTACCACTGGAATCACGCGTGGTTCAGCCTGAACTTTCATGATTTGAGGCCTACTATTTTTTTCAACGATCTTTTTGGTGACCCAATCTTCAAAAAAGGCTTTCGTTCCAAACACCCCAAGTTCTCGTTCTTGCTGGGTTTCTAGCAAGGTATGCCCACATTTTTCGTAGTGACCGCTACCTTGGTGATTTGTAGCTCCTGATGAAAACCCTTGAAGTGTAATCCCCTGCCCAAAAACAGTGGAGGAACACATAAAAAATAAAACTGCAAGAAATTTTGACTTCGCTGTATGTTGGATGGGATTTTTCATTCTTAGGATAGTTAAGCTACAGTTAGGTTTACTGCTTCCACTCTTTTGATTTCGGGGATCGACCTCAAAATAGCTTCTTCTACTCCAGCTTTTAGAGTCATGGATGACATGGGGCATGAACCGCAATTACCCAGCATTTCAATTTTTAGAACAAAATCTTCTGTCAGCTCCACGATGCGCACATTACCTCCATCCGCTTCCAAATATGGGCGGATGGTATCCAATGCGAATTCAATTTTCTCTCTCAATACAGCTTCCATAAGCAATGCTTAAAGTTTAATTTCTACTACTTCTGTTTTCTCGGTTGAAGAGTTCCGTATGGCAATTTGCCGGGCTACCTCTTCTGCTAGCTTTAGGTAAGCATCCTGGGTAGGACCCGATTTCAATACAGCCGGATAGCCAGAATCTCCGCTTTCTCGGATGCTTTGCACGATTGGAATCTCTCCAAGGAAAGACACCTCGTATTTTTCTGCCAACTTTTTTCCTCCATCCTTACCAAACAGATAGTACTTGTGGTCTGGCAGTTCCTCAGGCGAAAAATAAGCCATATTTTCTACAACACCTAAGATCGGGACATTAATTTGAGCTTGTCTAAACATGCTCAATCCCTTAGTAGCATCCGCAAGTGCTATTTTTTGCGGAGTGGTGACAATCACCGCGCCCGTTACGGGTACTGTCTGGACCAGCGTCAAGTGTATGTCTGAAGTGCCTGGGGGTAGGTCAATCAATAAATAATCCAACTCACCCCATTCCACATCTGCAATGAATTGGCGTAAAGCAGAACTTGCCATTGGCCCTCTCCAGACTACAGCACTGTCTGTAGGTGTCAAAAAACCAATAGACATCATTTTCACGCCATATTGGGTGATGGGCACGATAATGTTCTTTTCTCCTTCTTTTTTGACGGCAGGCTGCTCTCCCTCCACATTAAACATGGTGGGTATCGAAGGGCCTGAAATATCCGCATCAATCAATCCAACCTTTGCGCCAAGTTCGGCAAGGGCAACTGCTAGATTAACAGAAGTGGTGGATTTACCCACTCCACCTTTTCCCGAAGCAATCGCAATAATGTTCTTTACATGTGGTAGGATTGGTGCTGCATCTCTTACGGTAGTAACAGTAGCTGTCAGGGTGATATCCCAATCCCAATCCGATCCAAAATCCTCATTCAAAACTTCCAAGCAATTATTTTTAATCACCTCCTTCAAGGGGCAAGCAGGAGTCGTGAGGACTACAGTAAACCGCACTTTTTTGCCAGCTATTTCGATCTCTTGAATCATCCCTAAGGAGACCAAATCCCGCTTGATGTCAGGATCTTGGACTTTAGAAAGGGATTTTTTTAACAATTCTGCAGTCAATTGCATGGCTTTTAAAAATTTTTTGCAAGTTAGGTCAAGAATGCTTCTTAAGAAAACGCATGCATGTATTTTACCTGCATCTAAGCAGTAAATTTCTTCTTTAGTTAGCGGTATCGATTTCCCATTGGTTCCTTACCTTTACGTTCTATAGTTTAGGCCATGTCCATCAGTAAACTCACTACAGACAAAGTAAAAGAACGCGTTGATATCGTCGAGGTGATTGGGGATTACGTGCCCTTAAAGAAAAAAGGGCAAAACATGTGGGCGTGTTGCCCTTTTCATGGGGAAAAAACACCCTCTTTTTCACTTTCGCCGTCCAAACAAATCTACAAGTGCTTTGGCTGTGGGAAAGCTGGAGATCCCATCCAATTTGTTATGGAGATTGAAGGTATTGGTTTTCAAGAAGCCGTTCGTCAGCTTGCGGGCAAATACGGAATTGAGGTCGAAGAAGAGGCAAACCTGAGCCCTGAACAAAATCTGGAACAAAGTGAGCGAGAGAGCCTATTTATCGCAGTTAATTTTGCCAAGGATTTTTTTGTAAAAAACTTAGAAACTAACGAGGGGAAATCTATTGGGCTGAGTTATTTTAAGGAACGTGGTTTTACGCCTCAGATCATCCAGAAATTCGATTTGGGATATGCTTTGGATGGCTGGGATCATTTCTTCAAGGCTGCCAAGGCAGCGGGCTATCAAGAAGAAATTCTCTTGAAAGCAGGATTGATTTTGCAGAAAGAAGGGGAGACCGAGCGCCTTTACGACCGCTTTCGAAATCGGGTTACCTTTACCATTCATAATGTCGGTGGCAAGGCCATCGGTTTCGGAGCCCGAATCCTAAATAAGGATAAAAATCAGCCCAAATACATCAATTCCCCTGAAACTCCTATTTACCACAAGAGTGATGTGCTCTATGGAATATTCCAGGCCAAAAAAGCCATCCGAGATCAAGACAACTGCTTCTTAGTTGAAGGCTACACTGACGTAGTTTCTCTGCATCTATCAGGTATTGAAAATGTGGTTGCCTCCTCTGGAACCTCACTTACCGATGGGCAGATTAGGTTGATCCGACGATTTACCAACCAAGTGACCGTCCTATACGACGGAGATCCGGCGGGTATCAAAGCCTCTCTACGAGGGATAGATTTATTGTTGGAAGGTGGCCTCAATGTAAAAGCTGTGGTATTCCCCGATGGAGAAGACCCGGATAGCTACTCAAGAAAGGTAGGTTCACAAGCATTTCAGGACTACCTCAAAGAAAATAGTCGAGATTTTATTGGATTCAAAATCGGCCTTTATCAAGATGAGATCGATAAGGACCCTATCCGAAAAGCAGGAATCATTCGAGAGGTGGTACAAAGTATAGGCAAGATACCTGATCCAATCATCCGATCGGTGTATGCCAAAGAGGCCTCGGGGCTTTTGAGTATTGAAGAAGAGATTCTGCATGCTGAACTCAATAAAATTCTCCTAAAAACTCAGAAGGAGCAATTTGAGCGTGCGAAGGAGGAAAAGGCGATTGAAGATAGCATTGATCAACTTTTACCAGCTCCTGAGGAGACAAGTGCTGAAGATAACCTGCTGTTGCAGGAACGCGAAATGCTTCGGCTTCTACTCAACTATGGCGGACAAAAACTAGATGTTCAAGAGCTCCACTTTTGCCAGTACATCCTCACTGAAATTGAGGAGGTTAGTTTTCAGACACCCATTTACCAAAAAATGCTTCAACTCTACCGAGAACGTATTGCCTTGGGTCAGGTGCCGTCCGATGAGTTATTTTTGAATCATGGAGATGCTGAGATTCGGCAAGAGGCCATTGCAATGATTACACAAAGGCATGAAGTTTCAATCCATTGGAAAGACAAATTTCAGATTTTTGTGGCCCTAGAATCCGATGATTTAGCCGATACAGCTTTTAAGTCCATTTTACGACTCAAGCGTCGGCTTCTTCAAAAAATGATGGAAGAGGCAATGGCAAAAATCAAAGAAGCTGAGCAGTTGCAATTGGAAGTAGAAAAGGTGAGCGAATTGCTCGAGATGTACCTAGAACTAAAGAATTTTAAACTCAAAATCGATAAGGAGCTAGGCATTGTAATTGGGTAATTCCAAACTTTCTTTGGCTGCTTCCGGTTTTGTAGACAAACAGGCTACATTTGTAATCTGAACCTCCTTTATAACACCCCAACTTGTGGAAAATTACATTCTGGATCCCATTGAAGATGCCATTGAGGCCATAAAAAACGGTGATGTGATCATCGTTGTAGATGACGAGGACCGTGAAAATGAAGGTGATTTTGTGTGTGCGGCGGAAAAAATCACGCCCGAAATCATCAATTTTATGGCTACCCATGGCCGAGGCTTGATCTGTGCGCCTTTGATTGAAGATCGCTGCGAGCAGCTAGGCTTAGACTTGATGGTTGGGAGCAACACGGCAGTATTTGAAACCCCCTTCACGGTGTCTGTAGACTTGATTGGTCACGGTTGTACCACGGGAATATCTGCATCAGATCGCGCAAAAACAATTCAAGCCTTGGTGGATGATCGCATTCATCCCAATGAACTGGGAAAGCCAGGGCATATTTTTCCCCTCAAAGCAAAAAGAGGTGGCGTGCTACGAAGAGCTGGTCACACCGAGGCAGCAATTGATTTTTCAAGGCTCGCAGGTCTTCAGCCAGCAGGGGTATTGGTGGAGATCATGAATGAAGATGGAACCATGGCACGTTTGGATGACTTATTCAAGGTGCGCGAAAAGTTTCAACTGAAGTTGGTGTCCATTAAGGATTTGATTGCTTATCGTCTAAAAAATGAGTCCTTAATCACGAAAGAGATTGGCGTGGATATGCCCACGGCTTGGGGAGATTTTGATTTGGTTGCATACAGACAAACCAATACCCAAGAAATTCATTTGGCCTTAATCAAAGGAACTTGGAAGAAGGATGAACCTATCCTAGTTCGTGTACATTCCTCTTGCGCTACGGGAGATATTTTTGGATCCTGCAGATGTGACTGTGGTCCACAACTGCATGCTGCCATGGAGCTTGTCGAACAAGAAGGCAAAGGTGTTGTTCTATACATGAATCAAGAAGGAAGAGGAATCGGCTTGATCAATAAGTTGAAAGCATACAAACTCCAGGAGGAGGGCATGGACACGGTACAAGCCAATCTGGCCCTTGGATTGCCCATGGATGGACGAGATTATGGGGTGGGCGCTCAAATTCTCAGGGATTTAAATATTTCAAAGATTCGCTTAATTTCTAATAATCCCCAAAAACGAGTAGGCTTGCTAGGTTATGGTCTAGAAATTATAGAACAAGTTCCCATCGAGATTCAACCCAATCCCCACAATGAAAAATACCTGCAAACGAAGCGGGATAAAATGGGGCATACTATTCTAAAATAATCAAATCGGGGAGGTGCTCTCAGTTTTGAAAACCTGCAGACCATCCTTCCGTTTGTACACTTTATGCTACGATTGAAAATCTACTTATTCTTGGTACTCGTTGGTTTGAGTTACCAAAGCTGGGCTCAAACTAGAAATCAATTTCCATCTCAAATTTGGCACAAGGGCACCTTGTATTTAACGGATGGGAGTTCGGTAAATGGCATGGTGAAATACGATTTGGAATCCAACTTGGTTCAACTGCAAGAGGAGACGGTGATCACTTTTACAGCTTCCAATGTGACTAGCTTCGACATTTTTGATGAGATCTACAAAGGCGTTCGGAAGTTTTACAGCCTTCCCTACGCACTGAATGGTGATTACGATACTCCCGTGTTTTTTGAGGTACTTACCCAAGGGGAGCACATTGCTTTGCTTTGTCGAGAATTCATTGCTACAGACACTCGAGGCATTAATAACTGGGCTGGAATGGGCATGAATCCATTTTGGGGGCCTCAAAATGTGGCAGGATTCCGATTGGCATTTACTTATTTCTTTTTAAAAAACGGGCGCTTGGAACGTTACAGTGGCAAGAAAAAGGAGTTGTTTGACATGCTACCTGGCTACGATGAGGAGCTTGATCTTTACATGAGAAAAAATCGACTGGAACACGATCAACGGGGAGATTTACTTCGGATCACCGCCTATTACAACGAGTTAAAAAACAACTAAGCATGTCAAAACCCTTGATTCTAGTTTCCAATGACGACGGCATCACATCCAAAGGAATCCGCGTATTGGTATCTATCATGAAAAAATTGGGTGATGTGGTGGTGGTGGCTCCCGATAGTCCCCAATCGGGAATGGGACATGCCATTACCATTGGGCAAACCTTGCGTTTGTATGAAGAAGATATCTTTGATGATGTAAAGGCATACAAGTCTAGCGGTACACCTGCCGACTGCGTGAAGCTAGCCAAACACCATGTGCTGAAGGACCGTAAGCCCGATTTGGTGGTAAGCGGGATCAATCACGGATCCAATACTTCAATTTCTGTACTCTATTCTGGAACCATGTCCGCAGCCATTGAGGGAGCCTTAGAAGGCTATCCTTCGATTGGATTTAGCCTTTGCGATTTTTCATCGAAAGCAGACTTTTCCCATGTCGAAGAATGGGTGGAAAAAATTACCCGTCAAGTATTGGAAAATGGCATTCCCAATGGGATAGCCTTGAATGTGAATATTCCTCCCAAGCGGAACGAGGAGATTCGAGGAGTAAAAATCTGCAGACAGGCAGATGCAAAGTGGCAAGAAGAATTTGTCGAGCGCTTTGATCCTACAGGTAGAAAATACTTCTGGTTGGCGGGTAACTTTGTAAATTTTGACAAGGGGGAAGACAACGATGAGTGGGCGATTGCCAATAATTACATCTCCATCGTACCTTGTCAATACGACCTCACCGCTTACCATGCCATCTCCCACATCAACAAGGAATGGGATTGGACTAAACTTGGGGATTGAGGATACCTTTAGACTCCCTAGATTCAGTCTCTAGTTAGGGTTTTAAAAAATCCGATAGGAGATTTTTCCTACCGGATTTTTTGATTTTATGTGCTGAGATTAATCGTGAGTGGCTCTTTTGTCTGTAATCAGTAAATTCGCAAGTCCAGCTAGGATCAATAGGGTGCCTGCAAGCGTCATTGTGTAAATCACTTCCTCCCCAAAGAGGATTTTGTACAAGAAATTTACCCCGCCCAAGGCAGCGACAATCTGTGGAATAACAATGAACATGTTAAAAATACCCATGTAAACGCCCATTTTTTGAGGTTCCACCGATCCGGAAAGCATGGCATAGGGCATTGAAAGAATGCTTGCCCAAGCAATTCCAACCAAGGCAAAGCAGATATGCAGCATCCAAGGTTCGATCACGTAGTAAATCAAAATAAATCCAAGCCCCCCAGAAAGTAGACTAAAAAGGTGGAGGAGTTTTCGATTGATCTTGATTTTGGAGGCTATGAAGGATAGAATTAAGGCAAAAAACATGGAGACCAATCCGTAGGTACCGAGATAATTCCCAACGCTATCGGCGGCATTGTTGTAGTCTTCTGTACTCGTATCCGTTGCACCATAAATGTGTTCCGTAATCGCAGGTGTTGCAAAGCTCCACATGGTGAAGAAAGCAAACCAGGAGAAAAACTGAACAATGCCTAATTGTTTCATGACCGCAGGCATGGTTACGATCAGCTGTATTATTTCTTTAAATCCTCTGAAAAAACCTTTTTTCTCTTTCTTTTCTTTTTCAAAAGCCTCCAAGTCATCTGGAGGATACTCATCGGTAGTGAGGATGGTGTACAAGATTGAGGTAAATAAGACAAGAGCTCCTATGCCAAAGGCGTATTTTACTGAATCAGGGATCACTCCTTCAGGAGCTGTGTTGGCCGCTCCGAGTTGGGTCATCAGCCAAGGGAGGTTGGAAGCAACCCAGGTACCGATTCCAATAATCAGGGTCTGCACCACAAAACCAAATGAACGCTGCGATTCGGGGAGTTTGTCCGCTACCAAGGCTCGAAAAGGTTCCATAGAAACATTGATAGAGGCATCCAAAACCCAAAGTGTGCCCGCTGCCATCCAAAGTGCTGAGGAGTAGGGTGCAAAAAATAAGGCAATGGTACTGAATAAAGCACCTAGAAAAAAGAAGGGCTTTCTTCTTCCAAACTTTGGATGCCAGGTACGATCACTGAGGTAGCCTACGATAGGTTGAACCAGCAATCCCGTCAAGGGTGCAGCAATCCAAAGAAAGGGTATGGCATCTTTTTCGGCGCCGAGAGTTTGAAAGATACGAGACATGAATCCGCCTTGTAGTGCGAATCCAAATTGAATCCCTAGAAATCCAAAACTCATGTTCCAGATCTGCCAGAAACTCAACTTCTTTTTTTCTTGGGTCATTGTTAGGACTGTGTAGTGAAAAGGTGCTAATCCAAACCTTTGATTTCTAGTTCCTCCCTAGTATGAATAAACTCAATGTAGGGGAGCTGCTTGATTTGGAAATAAGGGTGTACTTGATCAGGTAAGGGATCAAACTCGGTTAATTTATTCAAGAATGCAAAATCTGTTGATTTTAAATCTTGTTTTGTTCCATTCAACAGAAGATCTAGACTTTCAAAACCATGGAAAAAGAGGCGGATTTTGGCAAACTGGCTAGAAAATGGACCCTGTGCGCGATTAATTTTCAAGGAACCATTTTCAGGTTGGTACTGAAATTCTCGACTGAAAAATTCCCCCTCTTGGTAGCCCAATCCTTCGCCAGCATCTTCGTAATGGTTATAGGTAGATCCCGTCTTTCCTCGATACAGGTGGAGGCTTAAGGTGCTATCAGGAGCCATTCCCGTATGCTGGGTTGGGGATTGCTGCGCAAAGATTTTCCCAGCTTGTACGTATACAGGCAGGTAGTTGAGTGGGGAATCTTGGTAGATGATTTGAACTCCTTGGTATTTTTGATCCGTGTACAAATAGTACCATTCTCCTTGTGGGAGATACACTTTGCTGATTTCTCGGAAGCTTTCTACAGGAGCTACTAGAAAGGTGTTGCAAAACAAATATTCGTTTTGAAAAGCCGTTTGGTAGATCGTCTCGTCCTGAGGATAATGGATGGCCAAGGAAGCTGCTAGTGGAAGCCCATTATGCGTGCTTTGGTAATAAGCACTGTATAAAGTAGGGAGTAGTGAGTACCTAAAATTCAAGTAGTTACGACTGATTTCTTCTACCTCTTCTCCAAAAGCCCAGGGTTCGGCATCCTTGGTGTTGATCATCGAGTGTGCTCGATACAAGGGTGAAAATGCAGCGATACTCATCCATCGCGCAAATAGCCCTTTGCTGGCCTCTCCTGCAAAACCACCTACATCGTAGCCTGCAAAAGATACGCCACTTATGCCCAGGCTATTGACCAATCGAATGCCTGCCAGCATGTGTTCTTCGGAGGCGATATTATCGCCTGTCCAGGCAGCTGCATAGCGTTGTATTCCTGCAAAGCCTGATCGTGTCAGTACAAAAGGGCGTTTTTCAGGAGCTTGTTTACTAGCACCTGCTTGCGTACTTCGAGCCATCTGCATGCCAAACACATTCCTTGCTTTGCGGTGCGAGGCTTTTTCTCCCTCATAATCAAACTCCAACAAGTTGGGGGTGCATTGACCCCAGGAAGCAGGCTCGTTCATGTCTGTCCAGAACCCATCTACTCCTGCTTCGGTGTAAAAGGCCATTTTTTCTTCCCACCAAGAGCGGGTAGCGGGCTTGGTAAAGTCAGGAAAGGCGCACCATCCAGGCCAAACTTGTGCTTCGTAGGTTTGCCCATCTGGGTAGTTGACAAATAGCCCTTGCTCTAGACCCTCTCGAAAGGGGGAATAACTCTCCTCTGTTTTGATCCCGGGATCGAGAATTACCACCACCTTAAATCCTTTTTCCTTCAGGTGAGTAATCAAGGCCTTTGGATTGGGGAATTTTTCACCATCAAAGGTAAACACCTTGTAGGCTTCCATGTGGTGAATGTCTAAGTAAATGACATCTGCCGGCATTTTTTTATCTCGGAAGGCCTGAGCAACTGCGTATACTTCGGATTCTGGGTAGTAGGAATAGCGACATTGCTGAAAGCCCAATGCCCACTTGGGTGGCATCTGCATGCGTCCGGTGAGCCAAGTGTAGGCCGTAATGATTTCTGAAATGCTGGGGTAGTGGAAAAAGTAATAATCTAGATCCCCATCTTCAGCGCTGAAAGAGGCAAATCGATTGTTGGAGGCACCGAAGTTGAACAGGGATTTGTGGGTGTTGTCCAAGAAAATGCCGTAGTGTCCTTGATGATGTACACCCAAGTAAAATGGAATACTTAGATAGAGCGGATCATCGCCCACACCATAAGCAAAGTAGTCCGTATTCCAGTGGGTGTAGGCATTGCCAAAACGGTTGAGGTTACCTGTTTTCTCACCCAGACCGATAAATTTTTCGTTTTGCTGGAGCTTTTTGTAGGCCGTAACTTCAGTTCCAATCCAAGCAACTCCAAATGAATCGTCTTGGTTGAGGAGCTTGTCGTTTTGATCAAAGAAAGCAAGTGAAAAAGATTGGAGGTTGATCGCTACCCGAAGGATGTTGGTACTCAAAATCAACTTGTCCTCAAACTCTTCCAAATTAAAATCAATGGATTTAGGTTGGACTACTACCGAGTAAGGATTGGATTCGAAGGACT
Source organism: Cytophagales bacterium (assembly GCA_005788235.1). Lineage (GTDB taxonomy): Bacteria > Bacteroidota > Bacteroidia > Cytophagales > Cyclobacteriaceae > Algoriphagus. The sequence goes on along the minus strand of SXYU01000055.1, from coordinate 18,811 downwards.
CAAATTTACTCGCCTGCACGCGGACAATTCCAGTTTCAAAGACTGTGAGTTTAAAGTTTGCAAAATCACTGCTTCCGCTTAGACCATCGGGAGTTTTGCTCCATTTCAAGACCTTCCCAAAGGCTTTGTGGCGAAAAGAATTTCGTGAAAAATGAGTAGGGGTATTGCTATCGTTCATTCGTAATGCATGTATGAATTCCTATTTGGAACCTTGCGAAGTTAGAAACGATTAATTAGGATAAAAAATCAGTTTTAATGAATTCGAATCCCTCTTTTCCACCTGTAAATTTGAAATCCTTCCTTATTTAAAAACTCACCAATTTCAATCGAATTATTCCCTACCAAAGAAGCAGTTTTTGTGAAGCTTTGATGAGGCAAAGATACGCTCGTAAAAAATTAAGTCAGCCATTCCTACTTAATTTAAGTACATTCTAGTAGTTTTGACCGGCATTTAGGCATATCCGAATGTCGGTTAGTTATTCAATTCTAGTTGGAATGACCCATTTATCAAGAGTCTTGTTTTTTTTCAGTCTTTGCCTTCTTCTAGGGCTAAAAGGAATTGCGCAAGTGACTACCGAACCAGCAGTTCCAAATGCCGCGGCTGCAGTCAAACTCATTTACGATGCTTCCAAAGGGACTACGGGATTAAAAGATTGTAATTGCGATGTGTACATCCACATCGGAGCGGTCACAGCAGGACCTACTTCAACTACCTGGAACATCGTGCCCTTTCAATGGGGAACAGCCACGGCCGCAGCCAAAATGACCAAGGTAACCGGTCAGCCCAATACCTACACCTACGAACTTACACCCAATTCGTTTTTTACCAACCCCAACAACCTGACTATCTACCGACTTGGCCTGGTATTCCGAAATGCCGACGGAAGCAAGGAAGGAAAGACGACGGCGAATGGAGATTTTTTTATAGACCTAGCACAAGGATTTGATGTCAAATTTACTGAACCCCAATCCTCGGGCCCTATTTCTTTTTCAGTGGGAGATCAATACACCTTCAAGGCCTCTGCAAATGAAACAGCAGATTTGACCTTAGAATTAGATGGAGTGAAAGTCGCTGAAGCAAAAAATAGCCAGCAAATCAGTTATGCCTACACGGCTACGGCACCTGGAAACTACAAACTGAAAGTTACAGCGGTAAAAGGAACCACTACCGATTCACAAACCCTCGATTTGGTGGTCTTTGCCCCTTCAGAAGTGGCTCCCTTACCAACAGGGGCCAAACTAGGAATAAATTACCTATCCACCACGGAGGTGATCTTGGCATTGCAGGCCCCCGGCAAAAGAATCGCCCATGTCATTGGAGACTTCAACGACTGGAAGGTACTTCCTGACTACCAACTAAAGAAAACCGAAGACGGATCCATTTTTTGGATTAAGATGACTGGCTTGGTGCCCCAAAAAGAATACATTTTCCAATACCTTGTTGACGGCGATATTCGTATTGGTGACCCTTATGCCGATAAGGTTTCCGATCCATTAAACGATCAAGAAATCATCAGCCAAAATAGACATCCTGGCTTGCTTCCTTACCCTACTGGAAAAACAGAATTTCAGGCGACCTTTCTGCAAACAGGGCAGGCGCCGTATGCTTGGAAAAACACCAACTATATCAAACCCAAGCCAGAGGAGCTAACTGTGTACGAACTTTTGGTTCGTGATTTTGATCAAAAAAGAACCTACCAAGCAGTTATTGATCGACTGGATTACTTGAAGGACTTGGGGATTAATGCGATTGAATTGATGCCGGTAGGGGAGTTTGAAGGAAATCTCTCTTGGGGCTACAATCCCTCCTTTTTCTTTGCTCCCGACAAATACTACGGCACCAAAAATGACCTTAAGCGCTTAATTGACGAAGCTCATGGTCGAGGAATCGTGGTGATCATGGACCTGGTACTCAACCATGCATTTGGCCAAAATCCCATGGTACGCCTCTACAACGATGGGGATTTTGGAGCTCCTACAGAAGACAATCCTTGGTTTAATCGAGTAGCCAAGCACCCTTTCAATGTGGGATACGATTTCAACCACGAAAGCAATTACACCAAAGCCTTTGTGGATTCGGTTACTAATTATTGGTTGACCGAGTACAGGGTGGATGGCATCCGATTTGACCTTTCTAAAGGATTTACTCAGGTCAACTCCGGCTCAAATGTGACTAGTTGGTCTCAATATGACCCCTCACGCATCAAAATATGGAAACATATCTACGACCGAATCAAGGCCAACCATCCCAATGCCTATGTGATCTTGGAGCACTTGGCTGTGAATGAGGAGGAGAAGGAATTGGCCAACTACGGCATGCTCCTGTGGGGAAATATGAATGGTGCTTCTAGAAACCTAGCTAAGGGAAGTAACGATAATGTCGAATGGGGGTATTTCAAGAATCGGCAGTGGACCAAAAACGGCTTGATTGCCTACCAAGAGTCTCACGACGAGGAACGGGTATTTTGGGAAACGATGAATTTTGGAGCCACAAGCCCTCTTAATCTAAAGAGTCTGGAGAATGCAGTGAACCGAAATCAACTGATGACTGCTTTCTTCTTGGCAATTCCAGGCCCCAAAATGATTTGGCAGTTTGGTGAGTTTGGTTATGACCTAGAGCTGAATAATGATCGCTTGGGAATTAAGCCTACGCGTTGGGAATACCTCAGTAATTCTGAACGCCTTAGATTATCAAAACTCTATAAGGAATTATTTAAGCTGCGGGCAAAGTACCCGGTATTTAACTTCCCGAGCGATGCCTCCCTCAATCTAAGCTCTTCGCTAAAGACCATCTACTTGCAGCATCCGGACTTGCAGGTCTTTATGTTCGGCAACTTTGAGTTGGTGTCCCAAGGGAATCTATCTATTTCCTTCCCTAAGACTGGAAAGTGGTACAACTATTTTACGGGCAAGGAATTGAATGTGACTTCAGCTCAGGTTTCTTTTGGCTTGCGACCCAATGAGTTTTACCTCTTTACGGATAAGCCACTTCCTCTGCCAGATACGAATATTCTGCAGGCTGACTTCATTACAAGTATTCCAGAAGAAGTGGATGAGGATGGATTTGCAATCTATCCCAATCCTACTCGCTCAAGTTTGGTGGTGGAATTGCCTAAAGAAATGAAGGGTGCAGATTACCGGGTCCTAGATGTGACGGGCAGGATCATCCTTGAAGGAAAAGGAAGTTCCAATCTGACGATTTTAGAGCTGAATTTAGCAGGAATTCAACCAGGGATGTATATCTTTGAGGTCTTTGATACTATGCGGGTAATGCACAAGCGTATTATCAAGCAGTAATCAAACCTAAACACACTATGAAATTTAAACCTGGAGTAAAGTACGGAAATGAGCTTCGTGATTTATTGGCTTATGCCAAGGAAAATGAGTTTGCTTTGCCTGCTGTCAATGTAATTAACAGCAATTCAGTAAATGCTGTTTTGGAAACTGCTAAAAAGGTAAACTCTCCTGTGATCATCCAATTTTCAAATGGGGGGGCACAATTTTTTGCGGGTAAAGGTCTACCCAATGACAAGCAGCAAGGGAGCATTGCAGGAGGCATATCTGGAGCACACCACGTACACCAAATGGCTGAGGCCTATGGGGTACCAGTAATCTTGCATACCGACCACGCTGCGCTAAAGTTGCTTCCTTGGATTGATGGGCTACTCGAAGCGGGCAAAGCCTACCACCAAGCTTATAAGAGGCCCTTGTTTAGCTCACACATGCTTGACCTTTCCGAAGAGCCTTTACACGAGAACATTGAGATCTCTGCTTCCTACTTCCGTGAATTTGTGAAGTTGGATATGGCGATAGAAATTGAGTTGGGCGTAACAGGCGGGGAAGAAGATGGTGTAGATAATTCGGATGTAGATTCTTCCAAATTGTATACTCAGCCTGAGGAAGTGGCTTATGCTTACAGTCATTTGAAAGAAATTGGGGACTTGTTTACCATCGCTGCAGCCTTCGGGAATGTGCATGGGGTCTATAAGCCAGGCAACGTGAGTTTGAAGCCGATTATCCTTAAAAACTCTCAGGAGTACATCAACAAGAACTTTGGCACCACGGGCAAGCCGCTCAACTTTGTGTTCCACGGTGGTTCTGGCTCCTCGGTAGAAGAGATTCGCGAGGCCAATAGCTATGGATCGATCAAAATGAATATCGACACAGATATGCAATGGGCCATGTGGGAAGGCATCCTAAATTATTTCAAGAAAAATGAAGGCTATCTTCAAAGCCAGTTGGGAAATCCAGAAGGTCCAGATAGCCCGAACAAGAAATATTACGACCCTCGCGTATGGTTGCGCAAAGGTGAAGAGAACTTTGTAAAGCGTCTCGAGTTGGCTTTCGATATGCTAAATGCAGTAAATAGAAATTAATTCCTTCCACTTTTGCCTCTTCCTAGAAGAGATAGTTAGAAGAGCAATTGATAAGATCAACTTCTAAATTCTGAAAAAGTCACTTGAAAAGGTGACTTTTTCTTTTCTTTACATCACTATGAAAAAACAGATCGTATTTAGTTTGCTGGCACTTTTACTCCTGGAGCTTACACTTACCCAAGTTGAAGCCCAACAAACCAAAAACTATTGGCCTAAGGCAGGGCTGACCTATGAGATTTTTGTACAATCCTTCAACGACAGCAATGGCGATGGGATAGGGGATTTCAATGGAGTCACCGAAAAATTGGACTACATCAAGGAGTTGGGCGCCAATGCGATCTGGTTTATGCCGATCATGCCTTCGCCCACCTATCACAAGTACGATGTGACCGATTACAAGGCGGTTCACCCGGATTATGGTACGATGGCTGATTTTAAGCGACTGCTGGATGAGGCACATGCTCGTGACATTAAGGTGGTCATCGACATGATTATCAACCATACAGGAAGTGATCATCCCTGGTTTCTAGCCTCCAAAAAAGGCCGAGAAAATCCTTTCCGAGACTACTATGTATGGGCGCAGAAGGATACCATTGCTTCCTATTTGAATAAGAAAACGGTCACCTTGGATTCTGATAACATTCGGCAATGGCATGATCCCGGACAAGGCCAAGATTACTATTATGGATTTTTCTGGGGGGGGATGCCTGACCTCAACTTTGATTCACCCAAGGTGCGCGAAGAAATTGTTTCGATTGGCCGATTTTGGTTGGAAGAAGTGGGGGTAGATGGGTTTCGATTGGATGCAGCCAAGCATATTTTCCCTGACGATCGCCCGCTAGATAATCATGCATTCTGGAAGGAGTTTCGCCAGGAAATGGAGGCCATCAAGCCGGATGTATATTTGGTAGGTGAGGTTTACGACAAAAAAGAAATTGTTGCACCCTACCTCCCTGGCTTACCCGCCTTATTCAATTTCGACTTTCATTACACGATGATTGAGGCTTTGAATACGGAAAATGGGCAACTGATTTACCAAAAGCAAAAGGAAGTACTCGATTTTTACCAAGGGATTACACCTAATTTTATCGATGCTACCTTTTCCTCCAATCACGACCAGCCACGCTTGTTGAATGATTTGAAGAAAGATCCTGCAAAATATAAGCAGGCCTTAGCGATCCTAATGACCTTCCCGGGTGCACCTTACCTGTATTACGGAGAAGAAATAGGGATGCTTGGGCTCAAGCCAGATGAACAAATTCGGGAGCCATTTCTTTGGGATAAAAAAGAAAAAGATTCTGGTAGAGCCAGCTGGATTATCCCTCAATACAGCACAGATGAGACAGTGACTCCATTGGCCCAACAGCGCTTGGATCCAAACAGCTATTTTAACTATTATAAAAAAGTGATTGGTTTGCGTCAATCCAATCCCGCCTTGGCAATCGGTAGCCTAGAGTCAGTTAAGCAAACATATCCTAAGTCAGTGATGGCATTTATTCGACAAACTACCGATCAGGAATTGCTAGTGGTACATTACTTAGGTAGTAAAGCCATGGAATTTCAAATTCCCGAAGGCTTTAAATCTTCTATTTATGCTACAGCAGGCGTGACAATTAAACAAGGGAACATGTTCCTGCCCCCGAATTCAAGTTTGATTTTAAAGAAATAAAAAAAGGGGCCTAAAGCCCCTTTTTTTATGTTTTAAGTCGACAGGATATTGGCTATTCGAAGGTCTTCATCATCCACTTTCTTGTCATCCACAATTGCCTTGACTATTGGCGTGTAGACTACTTTATGGTTGATCATCCCAGCCATCGTGTCGTATTTGCCTTGAAGTAGTCCTTCTACAGCAGCCACTCCAAGTTTGGATGCCAGTAGTCGGTCAAAAGAGGTAGGAGGCCCTCCGCGTTGCAAATGGCCCAAGATGGTGACCTTAATATCGTATTGTGGAAGAAATGTCTTTACTTCATCTGCGATTTGCTGCGCAGAACCACTTTTCCCTCCCTCCGCGACAATCACAATGTTGGAAGTTTTTTTTGCTTTTGATCTTGTCTTTAGTTTTTCAATTAGCCAATCAATAGTCGTTTTTCGCTCGGGAATTAAGATAGCTGCTGCTGCGCTACCAATACCTGCATTGATTGCGATAAATCCAGCATCTCTACCCATAACTTCTACAAAAAACAGGCGATCGTGTGAAGTAGCTGTATCTCTAATCTTGTCGATGGCTTCAATGGCGGTATTGCATGCGGTATCAAATCCAATGGTTAGGTCAGTACCTGAAAGGTCGTTGTCAATGGTGCCAGGAAGCCCGATGGCAGGTATTCCATATTCTTCGTAGAACAAGTGGGCTCCTGTTAGGGATCCATCTCCACCAATTACTACCAAGGCATCGATGTCATGGCTTTGTAGATTTTCAAAGGCTTTTTTGCGGCCTTCAGGGGTTCTGAATTCGGCACTTCTAGCAGACTTTAGAAATGTTCCTCCCCGTTCCAAGATATGGGTAATGTATCTTGAGTCCAATTTTTTGATGTCGTCCTGGATCATTCCTTCGTAGCCTCGGTAGATGCCGTACATTTCCAGTTCGTAATAAAATCCAGTACGCACAACTGCGCGGATGGCAGCATTCATGCCTGGTGAATCCCCACCAGAGGTGAGCACTCCAATTTTTTTGATTGTTTTAGGTGTCATAGGTTTGTGTCAATGCTTTAAATAGTAGTCCAGCTGATGCTGGATTCGTTGCCAAAGGAATGTTGTGCACGTCACAGATACGCATCAGCATCTGCACATCCGGCTCATGGGGATGCTTATCCAAAGGATCTCTAAAAAAAATCACAGCAGCTAATTTTTTTTCTGCAGCGAGCGCTGCGATTTGAGCGTCCCCTCCATAAGGTCCAGAAAGGAGTTTTACTACTTGAAAACCAGCCTTTTCAATGTGTGAACCTGTGGTGCCAGTGGCTACAAGTTCAATATCGCTTCTGTGAAGGGCTTCACGGAATCCACTCAAAAAGTGAACCATGTCGGCTTTTTTACCATCATGGGCGATTAAGGCAATTTTCATGAATTGATGTGCAATAGGTTTGTTTTCAAAGTTAGGGAAATTTCAGTTTTTCTTGGGTTACTAAACTGAGAATATCCATGGAATTATTTCAGCTGTATTTCTTTGCCTTTTCTTCGAGCATCAGGAGGAAGGCGTATTCCAAAGCAATTTCCTTCAAGGGATTAAATCGACCAGATGCTCCTCCATGTCCTGCCTCCATATTGGTAAAGAGCAGCAGGATGTGCTGATCAGTTTTCTGATTTCGGAGTTTTGCTACCCATTTGGTCGGTTCCCAGTACTGGACCTGGGAGTCATGAAGTCCAGAGGTTACCAATAGATTGGGATAGGCCTGTGCCACCACATTATCGTACGGGGAATAGGAGAGCATGTAGTCGTAGAATTCCTTCTCCTTCGGGTTGCCCCACTCCTGAAACTCTCCGGTGGTAAGGGGGATACTTTCGTCGAGCATGGTGGTGACTACGTCCACAAAGGGCACATTGGCGATGACCCCTTGGAACAAGTCGGGACGCATGTTGATCACTGCTCCCATCAGTAATCCTCCTGCACTGCCCCCCATGGCATACAGATGTGTCGGAGAGGTGTATTCTTGTTGAACCAAGTGCTCAGCACAGGCGATGAAGTCTGAAAAGGTATTTTTCTTTTTCAATAGCTTGCCATCCTCGTACCAAGCCCTGCCTAAGTCTTCGCCTCCGCGGATATGGGCGATCGCAAATACAAAGCCCCGCTGAAGTAGGCTAAGTCGATTGGAGGAAAAATAGGCATCCATGCTGTATCCATAGGAGCCGTAAGCATAGAGGAGTACTGGATTTTTTCCAGTTTTGGAAAAGGTAGACTTCTGGTACACCAAGGAGATGGGAACAAGCACACCATCGGTTGCCATGGTCCAGATTCGTTCAGAATGGTAGGCATTGGGGTCGTGTCCACCTACTACCTCTTGCTTCTTCAACAAGGTTTTGTGTCGAGTGACCATGTCGTATTCGTAGACCGAACTTGGAGAAACTAGGGAATTGTAAACAAAACGAAGAAAATTGGTATCAAACTCAGGATTGGTTCCTACATAAGCCGTATAGGTTTCATCTTCAAAGGCTAGGGAGTGCCCCTCAGCCTCAGTCTCCCAGGGCTTGATGTGAATTTGCGTCAATCCATTACTTCGTTCTTGCGTGATGAGGAATTTGGAAAACAAATCAAAATCTTCAAATAAGGTTTCTGGGCGATGCGGGATCACTTCGGTCCAATTTTCTTTGCTTGGATTAGCAATAGGAGCTTTGACCAATTTGAAATTTTGGGCTTGGTCATTGGTACGAATATAGAAGTGGTCTCCATAGTGGTCCGCAGCATACTCCAGATGAGGAATTCGGGCTTGCAGGATTTGTAGCTCTGCGGCGGGTTGATCTGCTGGGATAAAACGGACCTCGGAACTGATGGTGCTTTCTGAATGGATGAGTATGAATTTTTCAGATTTGGTTTTGTGGACCAAGCAGGAAAACTCCTCGTCCAATTCCTCGTAGATGAGCTGATCCGCGGAGGAGGGGCTACCTAAAATGTGCTTGTAAATTTGAAAAGAACGGAGTGTTTCTGGATCTTGTTTGGAATAAAAAACGCTTTGCTGGTCTGCAGCCCAGACAAAATTGCCCGTTACCTCAGGAATCTGATCCTCTAAAACTTCTTGGGCTTCTAGGTTTTTGAAGTAGATCGTATAGATCCGTCTGCCCACCTCATCGGCAGCAAAAGCTAGAATTCTCTGATTGGTGCTTGTTGCAGCTTGGGCCACTTGGAAATAACTCTTTCCGATGGCAAGGGTATTGACATCTAGGATAACCTCCTCTTCTGCTTCGAGGCTCCCTAGCTTACGACAAAAAATTGGGTATTCACTTCCTTTTTCGTATCGGGTGTACCAGAAATAACCAGACTTAAAGTAGGGGACACTTTCGTCTTGCTCTTTGATACGGCCCTTCATTTCCTCAAAAAGTTGCTTTTGCAATCCCTCTGTAGGATTCATGACCTCTTTTAAGTAGTTATTTTCAGCATTCAAGTAATCGATCACTTCTTGGTTTTCTCGATCATTCATCCAGTAATAGGGATCTTGGCGCTGGTGGCCATGAATTTCAAGAAGTTGTGATTTTTTGTTAGCAATAGGTGCTGGCATAGTTTATTATTTGGATGCAAGGTTACTGAAAATTTACTGATCTCATGAGGTATTTACCGAGATTACTTGGGTAAGCTGAATTCTATTAGAATAAGCTAAACTGTTGCCTCTTATTCTTGAGAAAAAGGGTGATTTAAACTAATAAATCATGTAAATTATTAGTCTGATTATCCGCTTTTTCACTACTAACGGGAGAAAAAAAGGTTTGAGGTTCAATTAGGTGAGCTGTGGACCGTTGACTGTGATCTGTCAACGATTATCCGTAGATTTTAATAGACTAGCTGAGCTACCGGCATGATTGCGGATAATCATATTTATTACTAAAGTTTCCTGTTCTAGCTCATTTTAATCCTCCACTTAAATCCCAATCAGATGACTTTTTTCAAACAGTTTAAAGAATTTGCAGTCAAAGGCAATGTTTTGGATTTGGCTGTCGGAGTAATCATCGGTGCAGCTTTTGGCAAAATTGTTTCTTCTTTTATCAGCGATGTGGTAATGCCTCCCTTGGGTTTACTGGTCGGGGGAGTGGATGTCAAGCATCTTAGCTTAGTTATGAAGGAAGGAACTGTAGACTCTACGGGTGCGGTGGTTGAGGCCGTTACTTTGAATTACGGAATGTTTATCCAGAATGTGGTGGACTTTACTTTTATCGCTTTTGTGATTTTTGTTGCGATCAAAGGGATAAACAAGCTGAAAGGGGATAGTGAAGAATCTAAAGAAAATCCAAAGGCTACCCCAACGGAAAAACTCTTGGAAGAGATTCGAGATTTATTGAAAAAATAAAAGCTCCTTTAATCAAGAAGGAGCTCTTTCTTATTCAAAGTTGGTTTAATTCCCTCTTTCTCGACCTCGTTCGTACAGGTGTCGATTGAAGTCTTTGGCAATATTTTGAAGCAGAAGGAGCTGCTTGTATGTCAGCACCTTTGCCGCCTCTGCGACAAAGATTTTCTCATCCTGAACCAATTTCTGTTGGATTTGAAGCTTCTGTTGGATTCGAGACTTCGCTTCCTCTTCGCTCATGCTTTCTACTCCTTTGCTGAGTTGTCCCATGGTACGCATGGAGGCATCTCTCGATTCCGTAAAAGAATTGAATAAGGGCCAGAATTTCTCTGCTTGCTCTGTCTTCAAATTAATTCGAGTAGTGATGTAGGCGATTCGAGCCGCTTGCAAGCGTTCCGGATCTACGGGTTGTCCACCGCGCTGCGCAAATGCAAGACTTGAGGCAGCCATAAAGAATAGGAGTAAATAGATTTTTAGTGCTTTCATAGTAGTTAAAACCAAGTTTCTTCTTCGGTCCATAAGGGCGCTGATTTAGCGTATTCTTCTTCAATAATTTGATCTAAAAGTGCATTGGGGTCCTCGGAGAGGCTGAGTACATCTTCAGTACTCCATTGGTCACTTTCAATGTAAAGTAAGGCTTCCTCTTCAGGGCTTACTAAAATGGGTTTGTCCTCGTAAAATCCACCCGCCTGCCATAGCCCAAATCCAAGTAGGACTACAGCAGCGGCAGCCCAGATCCAGGAAGGATTTACCTTTGTAGGGGTTGTTTTTGCGAGGATTTTTTCAGGAAGCTCCTCAAAGTAATTTTCGGGAGTATGAAAAGGTTTTAGTTTAGGTATCTGTTGCATGCCTTTCTTAGACTTCGTTAGCTGTCAAGGGTTTATTCTTGGGTGAGTTCTAGTTCAATTTTTTTTACCGCATGGTGGTAGCTGGCTTTCAATGCCCCCACAGTCGTACCTGTTATTTTCGAAATCTCTTCATAACTCAACTCCTCTTCATACTTAAGATGGAATACAAGTCGTTGTTTGTCAGGTAGTTTTAATAAGGATTTCTGAAGTTTGACTTGAATCTCGTCCCCGCTCAGTGTAGCGCTAGAATCGACATAAGATTCCAATTTTTCTTGGTGATCGTCCAAAGATAAGAAGTAGCGTTTTTTCTTTTTTTTGAGAAAAGTCAGAGACTCGTTGGTTGCGATTCGGTAAAGCCAGGTAAAGAGAGAGGAATTTCCTTCAAACCGATCCAAGGATTTGTATGCTTTGATGAAGGTATTTTGGGTGAGATCATCTGCATCCTCATGAATCAACACCATGCGACGAATTACCTGGTAAACTGGCCTTTGATAGGTTTCAATCAATTGCCTAAAGCCTAGCTCCTTGGTAAAAGGAGAGCGGATACGGTCCAAAACTTCTTGATCATTTACCTTCATGAGTAGCCTTTAGACAGTGGGAAGTAGGTAGGGTTTAATTAGCTTCCTTACTTCTTGAATTTCTCCTAGAATAGCGGTATCCAAGATTTTAATCTTGGTGCCACTTGGATTCTACCAACGGGGCCTTCAGATGGATTTTAGAGTCCTTCAGGTTAAATCTCTACTAGGTAATCCAGGACTCCCGCATTTTTTCCTTTGGGACGGCTTACGAGTAGTGGCACTTGGTTATTGAACTGGATGAGTCGTTCGGCCATACTTCCAATATGAAGTGCAGTAGCACCCGTTTTTCCCTTTGCACCAATAAGGACTACATCTGCTTGAAGTGCTAAGGCAGTAGATACAATCTCCTGCACAGGATTATCGTCTTCGTCTGGTGTGTAGACTGGTGTAATTTGAATTCCTTTGGTATCGATTTTTCGGATAAATTTCTTGAAACTACTTTCAGAATCTTTTTTCAAGAGTTGGGTAAATTCTTCAAAACTTTTACCTGTAAAATGGTATCCAGAAGGGACTGTAAAGACATTTTGGAAGAAGAGTTCGGTTTCTCCCCCATATTTTTTAGCCCATAAAATCCCCTCTTCTAGTGCATTTTTGGAGTGCTCGGAGAAGTCGCTTGGAACTAAGAATTTATTGAATTTAGGTTCAGACTTTTCTGGGATGATCAGCAGGGAACAGGAAGCACGGCGAGCCAAGCGCTGGGAAGCCACTCCCGTACCGACAAGCTCTACCTTTCTTCCTAGGAGGATTAAATCCACGGATTTTTCCTCTGCGAGCCTCAAGATTTTTTTAGATAAGTTTCCTTCTTTGACCACAAAACTTAGCTCCAAGCCCTTGACTTTAGGAAATTGGGCGGCTACCAATTCCTCCATGTATGCCTTACGCTCGGCCAGCATCTGTTCGATCAAGGTGGGAAACTCCTCCTGCATTTCTTTTGGAAGGGAGAAGTTTTTGATCACGTTGGTGAAGTAAATCTTCTTTACCTGGTTCACTTTTGCGATAAATCCAGCGAAGGCAATTAAGGTCTGATCTAAAGGACTTTGATCCAGACAGACAATCAATTTTTTTATCGGATACATGAGGTTTGAAAGTAACTTCTGGTAAAGGTAATCGTTGTCAATTATTCTTTGGATTCCTACAAAAGAATTTTTCTGATTTTAAGTGAGCCATCCTAGGCTTTGAACTAGCAAATAAGTTTTTAGGCTCTTTAAAAAGGTTGCATAGCTGAATCATTTGTAAAAAAAGGAATAAGAATCTAGTAAAATTCTCTATCCCGCAAGATCGAGTTATCCGCATCTCGCCGTATCTTTAACACATCCGGGCCGTCGACTTGTTCGAACTTCACAAATTAAATACAATACCGAGTAAAGCCCCCTTCAAAATCAGGCCTCACCCCGTCCCGATAGCTATCGGGATCGGGCCTCGCTCAAAAAGCAGGATAACAGTGGAAGGTTGCGAAATCAAGGCAGCTCAAATCTTGTCAAACTAGAGGTTTCGTAACACTCTTAGGCCCGGATTATTTCCCTCTATTTTTTAGCCATGCCCACTCTTCTTTGCCCACTCCAAGTAGGGCGGAGCTCCCCACAAATACTGCGATCACAAGGAGGGAAGTGGTTGGAATGGATAAGAAGGGATTGGTTAAAGCAGGACTCAAATACAGTGCGGATACAGTAAGTATTCCTACCCCTAAGATTTTTAGCGTTTCTAGACTAAATGGATCCAAGTTAAGCCGCCATTTGAGGTAGCCATACTTGACTAGGTTGTAGGCGAGCATGACTGCAGCAGAACCCAAGGCAGCTCCTTCGATACCCATTACTGGAATTAAAAAATAGTTTGCAGCAATCAGTAGCAGGCTCATACTTACCGTAAGTACCAGGTTGAAGCGGTAGTAGGAGGAGAATACCAAAATCTCCGAATTCAAGGAAAAGGCTACATCCACCAATTTTCCAAGGGCAATAATAAAAACGACCCATTTTCCAGTTTGATAGATTTCCCGATTGGGCACAAAGTGGTAAATCGAATCGATATTGGCCCAAATAAGCGCAAATAAAAGTAGGCAGATGTAGAGCTGCCGATTTGATAATTGCCGGTAGAGGAGGTTGATTTCTTGAATTCGCTGCTGAGCAAAATGTTCGGCTATCAAGGGCATGGCAACTTGGGAAATAGCCCTTCTTGGAAGCTCAATCACGAGAGCCATGTAAAATGCGATGGAATAAATGGCATTGGCTTCCAAGCTCAGCATGGAGCTGATCATGACCGAGTCTATTTTTAGGATGAGCGTGGAAGCTGCCGTAGCCAAAAAGGTCAGCAAGCTGTATTTGAGCAGCGAACTTTTAAATCCGCTCGGAAACTTGTTCCAAGAAAAATCAAATTTAAACACGCCCAGCCAAACCATGTAAATGGCGACTCCAAGCATGGATAGGCCATATACGCCCACTAGTCCCTGCATCACTTGGTCAAAATTAATCCACTTGAGCAAGTAAAACGCCACCAAGATGGAGGTGAGCAGTCGAAGGAAGACCTCCCTAAAGAAAGTGGGTATGCCAACTTTGACGAAGGACCGCGCAAATGCATCTAAAACGCTACTCCATACTGAAAACAAGGCAACAAGCAATGCTACTCCAAGAAAATTGATGACCTCTGGGGAATTGGAAGCAAATAGGGAGATCACCTGCTGCTTAAATCCAAAAAATAGGAGGGATACCAATCCAAATCCCAAGAAAGAGAAGAGTAATGAAAAGGTCAGAAGGGCAGCTTGGTTTCGCTCAAGCTTTGGGAAATAGCGCGTAATTCCATGTCCTAATCCCAGCTGAGCGAAGGGAACAAGCAGCAATCCTAAATCTTGAATGGTGCGAAATGTCCCCAGTTGTGTGCTGTCCAATGCATAAGGATAGAGCCAAAGGACATTGATATAGCCTAATACCACCCCGAAATAAGAGAAAATGGTGGTTTGTATGCTTTGGAAGGCTATTTTTCGCATGAGCCAAACTTCACAAAAATAATTGGGAATTCCATATATCCCTGCCACACTTTAGGACCTGGCACATTTGTCGCAAGTAGCCCCGCCTTTTGGTTTTTGAAAAAATTTACGGAGGAGGTAGTAGCTAGCCCCAAGCACTGCGAAGATAACTAGAAGTTGCTGCCACATTTTAGGAGAAAATTTGGAAGGTGATCCATGCCATGAGGTAAGCCAAAGCACTCATGTAGACCGTTTGAATAATTGGCAATTTCCAGCCCTTAGTTTCTCTTTTGACTACCGCCAAGGTACTCATGCATTGCATGGCAAACACATAAAAGACCAGCAAGGAGTAGGAGGTGGCAGGAGTGAATGTTTTCTCACCCGTGTTGGCATTCATTTGGGAATCGAGTTTTTCCCGAATAGTCAGATCATCTTCAAGGTCCCCACCAATACTATAAATGGTGGCTATCGTAGAAATAAATACCTCTCGCGCTGCAAAAGAGGTGATGAGTGCGATTCCAATTTTCCAATCGTATCCCAAGGGCTGAATAGCGGGTTCAATCGCCCTTCCCATGATGCCAATGAATGAATTCTCAAGCAATAGGGAATTGGTTTCTGCTTCAATAAGGGCCACTTCTTCTGGACTTGATGCCTGCTCCTGCTGTGCAATTCCCTGGTTTCGAATCTCTTCCATGCTGGCAGGAGGCCCATAGGATGCCAATACCCAAAGGACGATGGATATGGCCAAAATAACTTTACCAGCCTCAAAAACGAAGGTTTTAGACTTTTCAAACATGGTGATGCACACGTCTTTCCATCGTGGAATTCGATAGGATGGGAGTTCGGTCATCAAGAAGCTCTTCTCATCCGTTTTGAGAATCATTTTGAGTAAAAATGCAGTTCCCAGCACTCCCAGTACTCCCAACACATACAGACTGAGTAGTGCGAGGGCTTGGAGGTTGACAAAACCAAATACCTGTTGATCGGGGACGCTCAGGCCAATCAAAATAATGTATACAGGCAGCCTCGCAGAGCAGCTCATCAAGGGTGTAACCAAGATGGTAATCATTTTTTCTTTCCAATTAGAAATGTTTCTAGCGGCCATGACGCCCGGGATAGCGCAAGCAACTCCAGAAACTAGGGGCACGATGCTTTTGCCATGAAGTCCGAATGGGCGCATCCAGCGATCAAGAAGGAAAACTACACGTGACATATAGCCTGTATCTTCTAAAATGGCCAATAAGCCAAATAGTAGTGCGATTTGTGGAATGAAAATTACTACTCCGCCAATCCCTGGAACAACCCCTTCTGCAAGCAAGCGAGTGAGTGGCCCATCCGGGAAAGTGGCTAAAACACCTCCACTGACATCGGAAAAGAATCCATCAATCCAGTCCATGGGGTAGGAGGCCCAAGAAAAGAGCGTTTGAAAAATTAAAAGCAAAACACCAATGAAAACCAAATAACCAAAGAATGGGTGAAGTACTACCTTATCGAAGGAGGATTTGGCTCTAGGAGAGGATTTTTTCGTTAAAGCTTTGGTAACTAATTCGGTAATTTTCTTGTATCGGATTTTCGTTTCCTCGAGTTGTGCTTCTTCAAGGTTAAACCCACTTTCCGCCAAGGCTTGCGCCAGCCAATTTCGTTTCGCTTCAGAGATGGATCTGTCCTTTGCCCCAAATCGAATCATTTGATAGGCTTGGTAATGATTTTCAAGATTAAATTTCTCCTTCACAAGGTTCAGTAACGTAGCAGGTACGATCTCTAAGATGTCAACAAACTGCGGAGCTATTGAAAAATTACGTTCGTGAATAAGTTCTTTGATTTGCTCCAGCCCTTTTTGATTTCGTGCATCTGTTTGGAGGATGGGAACCCCTAGGCGCTTGAAGAGTTCGTAACTCCGAATCTCAATATTTTTAGCCGCTGCCAAGTCCGACATATTTAGCAAAATGGTCAGATTGATGCCCAAATCGATCAATTGAGTCGCTAGAAAAAGCCCTCTGGAAAGCTGGGTAGAATCGATCACTAGCAATACATAATCCGGTCTTTTTTCAAGTTCTGAATTATTGAGCACGCGGTGCGCAATGATCTCGTCTTCTGAATTAGGGAACAAACTGTAGGAACCTGGAAGATCAAGTATTTCAAACTGCTCTCCTTCAATCTGTAGAGTCCCTGTTTTTTTATCTACCGTTACCCCTGGATAATTACCAATTTTCTGATTTAGGCCCGTTAGGTAATTGAAAATAGTGGACTTGCCTACATTGGGATTACCAATGATGGCAATTCTGGGAGGAGAATGTACTTCAGAAAGATCTTTCGCAGCCATGGTCAGGAGAGCAATTCGATTCGAATCAATGCTGCTTCATTTTTACGCAGTGCTTGGAGTGTTTCCTCCAACTGAAAAGCCAAAGGGCCTCCCAAAGGTGCTCTGTGCTGTAGGGTCAATTGTTTTCCTGGAAGAAAGCCCAACTCCATTAAATTGATTTTCAGTGGGGAGGAACTGATTTCCAAGATTTTACCAGATTGATTGAGCGTAAGTTGGTCCGCAGTCATGAATGTATCCTAACCTTTGTCCAAAAGTACGGGTATTTGGAATGAATCTAAAGAAAAATAAGGAAGAAATTTTAAGTGAATATCCACAATCATGCCAGTTGTTCAGCATGCCTATTTAAACTGCGGATAATCGTTTACAGACCACATTCCATAGCTCACCTAATTGAACTTCAACCCTTTTTTCTTTGGTTAATTGTGAAAAAGCGGATATTCAGAAAATTTTAAACCGGTTGCCTGATGTTGAGCCTGAACATGGAAGTAGTTAATGGAGGCCTTAAAAAGTACCTCTCAAGGACAATTGAAAGTTTCTACCCGGGCTAACAATTCCCGAACTGTATCCACGGTACTGAAGATCCAGTAAGTTTTCTACTCCTGCATTGATTTGTAGGTATGGTGTGATCGGGATGCGTGCAGCAAAATTGAAAATCGTCCAGGACGGAGCGAAAGGATTTCCATTTGCATCTGTGGCGTAGATCGCTGGTTTACCGATTTCTTCTTGGGGCATTTTTTCAAAAGGCATTGCAGCACTGTATTGTGCACTCAATTCCAAAGTTCCTTTTTTGCTATGGAGGTGAAGCTTACTTGCTCCAAAAGCAGGAGCAGCATGCCGGGATGGGCTTGTGGTTGAGTTATCTAATTCTTCAACTCCTTTTTGCCAGTTGTAATTGGAGCTGAGCAGGAGCTGTTTGCTTAGCGCAATTTCCAGTCCTGCTTGAATGCCTTTTACTTCGGCAAAAGCAGCATTTTGGATTGAAAAAACTTTGCTTAGCTCTCCATTGTAAAGTAATTCTGTCTGACCATTAAAAGTGGTGGGTCTCCGAACCATCGCTTGATCTAGCCAGGTATAATATCCTGTTACATCCAATTTGATGGTTCCAAAGAGTACTTTGTTCAGGTTTAACTCAGCATTGTAAGCAAATTCGGGGCGCAGATTTGGATTAGGCACCAAGAGGCTACCCGGCTGGGAATCAAAAATTTTTCCCATGTCGTCCACATTGGGTGCACGGAATCCCGTGGCCACTTGTGGGGAGATGCTGAAACTCGGATCCACTTGGTACACAAAGCCTAAGTTACCTGTGAGGGAATGGTAGTTGTCCTTGAATTGGACTACAGGTAGTAGATAATAGTTTAGGTTGTTGGAAAAGTCTGCATTGATTCCATTGATGTTGTAGCGCAGGGCCGATTGCATCTTCCACTTGGTGCTGAGTGGCGCTACATAGTTGGCATAGACCGCCCACGAAGTCCAGGTAGAATTGGGATAGCGTGAGGAGGCGGGCGCCACCTCTTGATTTGAAATGTTTAAGGACTCCCCTTTAGAATCCACTCGATTGATTACTGCTTCAAACCCATAGTTGAGGAACTGGGATTGGTAGAGGGTTTTGATAAAGTCAGCATTGATCGAAGAAGCATCAACCTTTTCGACACGTTCAAATTGAGTTGCATTGCCTACTTGACGGTCGATTCGACTTTCTTCAAAAAATTGAAAAGCTGCTGTAATTTTTGCTTGGTCATAAAGCTT
>SXYU01000054.1 GCA_005788235.1 Cytophagales bacterium | reverse complement strand
TTTGACTAGGGGAAACATAAATATCGTCAGGTGAGGCCAGGTAATTGTAGTCCAAGGAACGTAGGAAAGCATAGCCATCTTGAACGATTTCCAATACTCCCTCATTTTCAATTACCCCGTCAAATTCCCTTGGACTGATAAATGGCTTTTTGCGGGCATTACCTGGTATGGTTTCTGCTGTAGGAATATGAGCTTCTTCTGGGGATTTGAAATTTTTGCGTCTAGGTAATTCAGCCTCCACGCGGTAGTAATTTACTTCCACATCGGTAGGCTGTTGTGGCTCTCCGTCATGCTTACCTTCTTGAAGAGATTGGGATGGCTCCTGGTCAAAAACTGGCTTACGCGGCTTGAATGCTTTGGGTTCCTCCATAGATTCATCTTGAAGAGCTCTTCGTTCAGGTCTAGGTGTAAATTCTTTGGTGGTCTTTACAAAAGGTTTAGGAGCTCTCTCCTCTCTGTGAGGCGTTTGAGTTTCATCAGCTGAACCATCTGTGGATGTCGCTAAAATCTCAGTGACATTTTGTCTCCTGAATTTAGGTTTGAATTCTGTTGGCTCTTGTTGATTGGTGCTAGAAACAGGTGCAGGAGCTTCAGGTTGATCTTCCACCATAAAACCGGTTTCTACTACCGATGGTTTTTTCTTTGGGAGTGCTTGTTCAGGGATGATGGCCTGTTGGTCAAGAATTGCATAGACCAGTTCATCTTTTTTCAAAGATTTGGAATTTTTCACTCCAAGTTCCTCAGCAATCTCCTTCAATTCAGATAAAGGTCTGATTCTGAGTTCTTCTATGTTGTACATAAAGAGGGGATGAAATAATTAGATCGGTAAAATGTGCTTTTGGGATGGTGAATAATTTTCTGAGCGAAAAATGTCTGCAGGAAAAGTTCAGGCCAAAGTGGGCCGAATGCTTTATTCACGTATTGAATGCAATATTACTTGTTGAAGTTGGATTTAACAAATTTTTATTTTTTTCTAAGAAAATCACTTAAAAAGGATTTAACGGATCAACTGGCGGATGATGGGTAGGGATTTGAGTGGGTGGTGGTGTGCAAGGTGTTGCGCATGAAATTCCACCAAGTGATCGAGGAGTTTTCTCCGAAGTGGGAGAGGCAATGTTGTGGAAGGGTGATAGGAATGGCCAAGCAGATCTTCTAAGTAGGGGAGGACAAGTTGAATCTCCTCTGGACTAAAGGGCTGGTGTATGCTTTCTGACAAAAACCCTTCCCCCAGCTCTGGGGCAAATCCCAGATGCCTGGCATTTTCAAGCAGGAAGACGAGGGGGAAATGAGATAAATTGGTTTCTGGACTATCTAAACTAGTAATGCTCTCCTCCAAAAAGTCAAAGAGTTCTTCATTTTGGTATCCCTCCAAAATACTTCTACTGATGACCTCGGTACTAAATAACGCCAAACTTATTCGGGTCATGTCAAAAGGGATAAGCCGCTGGGGATGCTTGATTTTTGCTTCAGAAATCCGTTGTAAGCCAGAATTTTCTTTTTCATAAACCACCAAATCCAGGAGGGTGAGGGGTTGGTAAAGTGCAATCTTACTTCCCTTACCCAAGCTTCTCACCCCATTGACGAGGTAGCCTTTTAGGCCAAGTTCTCTGGTGAAAATGCGCACGATGATGCTGCTATCCTTGTATTTGATATGGCTTAGTACGATCCCTGCCGTTTTTTTTAGCATGTCTTTTTTCCTTAACCCTGCCCTTCGTGGAAGCACTTCCTGCATCTTGCTTCGTAACTGTCTTTTTCTCCTAGCATCACTTTTTCCTTGCCTGCCGATAGGCGATACGAGAAGGCGGCCAAATCCCCACATTTCATGCATATGGCATGTACCTTAGTGACGTATTCAGCAATTGCCATGAGTTTTGGCATGGGATCAAAAGGCTTTCCTTCAAAGTCCATATCTAGGCCAGCCAAAATCACCCGCTTCCCTTGGTTGGCTAGAAGTTGGACAACCCGAACAATCTCTTCATCAAAAAATTGGGCCTCATCGATTCCCACCACATCGCAGGTGCCGCTGAGCAATAGGATATCCTCAGCAAAGCTTACGGGTGTAGATCGGATACTTGTTTCGTTGTGAGATACCACATGCGTATCGTGGTATCGGGTATCAAGTGAGGGTTTAAAGATTTCTACCTGTTGCTTGGCAAGTCTCGCTCGAGTTAGCCTACGAATCAATTCCTCTGTTTTTCCCGAAAACATAGAACCACAGATCACTTCTATTTGACCCTTTTGCTCTGAATTTTTTCTACTGATGGGTGAGGGCTCTATAAACATACTTATTCAGTGTAGGTCAAATGGGGGAATTTAGAGGAATCTGGTACTCGAATGGTCAATACCCCATGGAGTAAATGCGCTTGACAAGCTAATCGTTCATTTGGGAGGAGCCTATTAAGATCTCTGAAATGCTGTTCCTGTACTGTTTCAGAACTCAAGTTTTCTTGGCCGTTTACGATACTCATTTTGCAGGTAGTACATCTTGCTTTTTTACCACAGGCATGCATCCAATCTATTCCATTTTCATGAATTAATTCAATAACTTTACGTGCTGTGTTTTCCGATTCAATAGCTCTATCTCCGAGGTTTTGAATTCTAATTTTGACCACTCTTTTGTTTGATTTTGAAAACAATACCTTCCTATGACCGCTCAAATTAACGGCAATTATCTAGAAAAATATGCCATTTCCTATTCAGAATTGGTTTGTGATCAATTTTTTAGCAGTAGAAAATTTATAACGGGGCAAGAAATCATACAGTTGACTCCATGTATTCAGGTAAATTTTTTCATTATCAAACGCTTATTTGAGTTGTGGCAAGAGGAATTGGGTAAGCTAAAAGGCAGTCCTTATTTTGATTACCGTGATATTGCGGTTTATGAGGCGCTTACTCAGTTTATGAATGTACTTTCCCGACGGATCAAAGTGGAGCGCATCCACTTAGAGGGTATTTTGCAAGATGCAGTACAAGATGCGATCCAAGTTGCTACAGATCCCCTCACCTACTTTCAAAATGAGTTAGCGAAAGCTCCTGCTGGGAAAATAAATGAGTACTTAAAGGAGAATAAAAAGTACTTCAAATGGAATGAAATGTTGGTGATAGGCCTAATTGATAAGGCGGGTATCGGATTAGACTTTGAGAACTATCAACAGGCGGTTTTGGCGAACTTTCAGTCACTCAAAGAGAGCTTGGATTCGCCAAATGAGCTCCTAGTAAGCCTTGGAGATACGTTAGTTTTTGATTTGCAGCAGTATTGGGGTCAATCAATCGACTTTGAGCAAGCCGAAGAATCTTCAGTACCTGAGTTTGAAGCCGAGGAAGAATTCGAAGAGGAAGTGGAGGAGGAACTAATTCAATTAACTGAAGAAAGCATTCCGGCACCACAGCCAGAAAAAAAAGAAGCTATCGCCTCAACTTCCGCTACAGGAAAGGGCTTAGATGCGGCGCATTTGCAGGCTCTTTTTGCTTCAGAATCCTACAAAGGGATGAAAGGAATCTTGGGAGAGTTAGCAGAGAGCCTTGCGCTCAATCAGCGTTTTATGTTTACCAAGGAATTGTTTGATGGGAATTCTGACTTGCTTCGCCACGCTTTAAAATCGGTGGATGAGCTAAGTACCTTTGAAGCGGCAGTGGAACTGATTAATGAGCGGTTTGTAGTTGAACTAGGATGGGATATTGAGTCTGAAGAAGTCCGCGAGTTTATGCAACAGGTATATCGGAAGTTTTTGTAGTAGACCAACGAAAGAAACTGATTCTTTGGAAACTCGAATGCTCATTTCGGCCTAAAAAAGAATCTATTCACTAACTTATTCTTCCAAGCTGGAAAGCCCGTGCGGAATCTAACTTGATGAAGATGAATAGTAAAATCGTGAAGGACCAAAGTGATGAGCCTCCATAGCTGAAAAAGGGTAGCGGAATCCCCACTACGGGAAAAAGTCCAACGGTCATGGAGATGTTGATCATAAAGTGAAAGAGTAGTATGGAAATTACACTGTATCCATAGATCCTTGAAAATCGGGTTTTTTGCCTTTCAGCCATGATCACCAATCGATAGAGAAGGCCTACGAATAAGCCTATTAAGACTAGGCTTCCCATCCAACCAAACTCCTCTCCAATTGTACAAAAGATAAAGTCAGTGTCTTGTTCGGGGACGAAGTCAAACTTAGTTTGTGTTCCCTCGAGGTATCCCTTTCCAAAAAAGCCTCCAGATCCAATGGCGATTTTGGATTGTGTCACGTTCCAGCCAACACCCAATGGATCGATATCTGGATTGAAGAGCACCATAATTCGATTTTGTTGGTGAATTGGGAGCTTGGAAACCACAAAATCAATGGAATAAATGTAGGCAATGAGGCCTATCCCAATTAGTGAAAAGGCCAGAATACGTTGCCAAGATTTTTTGCTCAAGTAAATTAGAACGAGTATGGCAAGGATGATTATTGCCGCTAGGTAAAGATTATTTTCTACACCCAAGGCAAGTAGTGTGATACTTACTGATCCTATACCCAATCCGTAATACCATTGGGGGAGCCCTTCTCGATAAAACATGATGAGCAGTGAAAAGTAGACCATGGCGGTGCCCGTATCGGGTTGCATCAAGATCAAGACAATTGGAATCAATAGGACACCGAAAGCGATGGCTTGGTAATTTCGCTTGTTAAGGTCAAATGTGGGTCGTTCCATCACCTTAGCTAAGGCCAAGGCGGTAGCAAATTTTGCAAATTCACCGGGTTGAATCCGGAATTCCCCAAAACCTATCGAAAGAATCTGTCCATTGACTTCCTTTCCGAAAATAGGAGTGACGATAAGAATTAGGAGAAAAATTAAGTAGATGACGAGGGCAAGGTTTTCAAAAAAGCGGTAGTCTGCTACCATAATCAAGGTGATCAGCCCGATGGCAGTGCCAATCCATACCAATTGTTTTCCTGAGCTGATGGAGAAATCAAAGATGCTTTTTTCTACTTGGCTATCGTAAGTGACCGCATAGATATTGAACCAGCCAATGATGACCAATGCAAAATAAATGGATACTGCGATCCAGTCTACCCGATTGATTTGTACCTCAGATTCTTTCATTTAATAAATAAAATTACCTGCCATTACATAGTCCTGGAGTTCAGGGCGCGAGATGCTTTTTCGTATGTATTTTTCAATCATCAAGGAGGCAGTACTTGCAGCTGCTCTTCCTCCCCATCCTGCATTTTCAACATAGACTGCAATCGCAATTTTTGGATCATCTTTTGGAGCAAATGCAATAAAGACAGAGTGGTCTTCTCCATGAGGGTTTTGAGCAGTTCCTGTTTTGCCTGCGATCACCAAGTCGGTCATTACTGCTCTGGCAGCAGTCCCGTAGATGGCTACTACCATAGCATCTTGGATTAGGTCAAAGTGGCGTGCATCCACACCCACAAATTTCTTTTCTTGGAATTTGGCCGGTATTTTTTTGGGATCTCCATCGATGGCCTTGATCAGGTGAGGGATGTAGTAATATCCCTTATTTGCAAATATAGCAGCTAGATTAGCCATTTGAAGTGGGGTCACTTGCATCTCTCCTTGGCCGATGGACAGGGAATAAATAGTAGAGTATTTCCAATGTCCTACTCCGTAGATACGGTTATAGAGTTTGCTAGAGGGGATATCTCCTCCTTTTTCTCCACTCATATCAATACCTAGGGGAGCACCCAATCCAAATTTCATTACGCTTTCTCGCCAGGCATTCAATCCTATTTCAGTGTCTTTGAAGGTGTTGGATGATACCTCACGGTTGATGATTTGACGAAAAGCTTGGTGGTAGTAGGGATTGCAAGAATTCCGAATAGCACCAAATAAATTAACCGGGTTGGGATGATTGTGACAAGCCACCAAAGATCTGTTACAAGCAAAAGTTGAATTGGGAGTTAAAATCCCCTCCTGAAGGCCAATTAAGCTCTGTACGATCTTGAAGATGGACCCAGGTGGATAGGTTGCCATGATCGGCCTATTAAATAGCGGCTTAGAATTGTCTGCATTAAGGACTTTGTAAGTTTTGCCAAATTCCGCCCCAGTTAGTTGATTTGGATCATAAAATGGAGCTGAAATCATGGCCAAAATCTCCCCAGTTTTGGGTTCAATGGCTACCACAGAACCAGTTTTTCCGGTCATCAGCAACTCTCCAAATTGTTGTAAATCTAGATCAATCGTGGAGGTAAGGTTTTTGCCTGCAATGGAAATGGTGTCGTATTGTCCTTCCTTAAATGGCCCTTTATCCATTCCACGGACATTGACCATTTTATACTTTATTCCTTTTTTTCCACGTAGCTCGTTTTCATAGTGCTTTTCCAAGCCACTAAGTCCGACATAGTCCCCCTGGGAATAGTAGCTTAGTGTATCTCTTCCGAGTTGACCAGCACTGATTTCACCAATGTAGCCCAAGGCATGTGCTGCTGTGGGACTGGGATAAGATCTGACTGACCGTGTAAGAATAAATAATCCGGGATAGTCTACCAAAAAATCTTGAATGCGTGCAAAGTCGGTGTTGGAAAGCTGCTTTATAAGTGGGGATGGCTTTACCTTAGAGTAGCTTTTTGCCGCATTAAATCCTTCGATTAATTGCTCTTTACTAATTCGAAACAGCTCGCAAAATTTAGCGGTATCTCTCAAATGGAATTCCCGTGGGACCACCATCAAATCAAATATGGGGTTATTGAATACCAGCAATTTGTCAGAGCGATCGTACACCAAGCCTCGGTAAGGGTGATCGACTATTCGTTGGATAGCATTACTTTCAGCTCTTTTTAGAAAGCTGTCATCCAAAACTTGTATGGCAAAGAGCTTGACAAGTAAGATCCCACTTAATAAAAAAATGATGAATAGAATGACGGCAGGACGTTGATCTCTCATGAGAGGCCTCGTTTACGACTAAAGAAAAGTAGTTGCACCACTACGGTAAGTAGCAAGGTGAATCCTGCAGAAAAGAAGCTTTTGCTCAAGATA
>SXYU01000053.1 GCA_005788235.1 Cytophagales bacterium | reverse complement strand
TGGAAACATTGGAGCACAGCTCTCTGTCCTTGCTGAAAACCTAGGCATGAATGTCTTCTATTTCGATGTCATCGAAAAACTAGCGCTTGGTAATGCTACCAAAATGAACTCCATGGATGAATTATTGGCTACCTGCGATGTCATCTCCTTACACGTGGATGGTCGAAAAGACAACAGTTGCCTCATTGATCAGGAAAAAATCTCAAAAATGAAACCAGGAGCTCTCCTACTTAATCTGAGTCGTGGGCATGTGGTGGACATTCCTGCATTGAGAGCGGCTATTCTTTCAGGACATATCGGAGGCTGCGCGGTAGACGTATTCCCTGAAGAACCCAAAAACAACAAAGAAGGCTTCGAATCGGCCCTCAAAGGATTGCCAAATACCATTCTCACTCCACATATTGGAGGCAGCACCTTGGAAGCACAGGAAAATATTGCCCGATTTGTGCCTAGTAAAATCATTGAATATGTCAATACAGGAAACACCTACAACTCGGTCAATTTCCCCAATATTCAGCTTCCATTCTTAAAAGATGCACATCGACTGATTCACTTGCACCAGAATGAACCCGGTGTCTTGGCCAAGATCAACCTAGTGCTGGCCAACTACCACATCAACATTGTAGGTCAATACCTAAAAACAAATGAAAAGATCGGGTATGTGATCACAGACATCGACAAAGTCTATGATCCAGATGCCATTGAAGCACTGAAGAATATTCCAGGCACGATCCGCTTCCGAACACTTTACTAATCAGTGAATACCCATAAAAAAAGCCCTTTTTAGGGCTTTTTTTATGGGTATTTGGAACCATACAACTCGGTATAATAGGCCTGGTAGGCTCCTGAGGTCACTCGATTCAACCAGACTTCGTTTGCCAAATACCAATCAATGGTCTGCTCGATTCCTTCTTCAAATTGCAAACTCGGCTCCCAACCCAATTCCTTTTGAATCTTGGTGGCATCAATCGCATAGCGCAAATCATGCCCCGCACGATCCTGAACGAAGGTAATTAGCTTCTCAGACGTACCTAGATTACGACCAAGCTTCACATCCATCTTTTGGCACAAAAGGCGTACAATATCGATGTTTTTCCATTCGTTGAAGCCTCCAATATTGTAGGTTTCTCCAGGCTTCCCTTTATGGAATACAACATCAATAGCACGCGCATGGTCCTTCACAAACAACCAATCACGAACATTCTCCCCTTTCCCATACACGGGCAATGGCTTGTTATTCTTGATATTATGAATGCAAAGAGGGATCAACTTTTCCGGAAAATGGTTGGGTCCGTAATTATTAGAGCAGTTGGAAACTACTGTTTTCATTTTATAGGTATTCGCATAGGCCCTCACAAAATGATCGGAAGCTGCTTTGGATGCAGAATAGGGTGACTGAGGATCGTAGGCTGTAGTCTCCAAGAAAAATCCTCCATCATGCAAAGAACCATACACTTCATCTGTAGAGACATGGTAAAACAGGTGTTGATCTAAGGCTCCAATCCAAGCTTTCTTGGCTACATTGAGCAAGTTCACAGTACCAAACACATTCGTTCGGACAAAGGCTAATGGATCAGAAATAGATCTGTCCACATGAGATTCTGCAGCCAGGTGAATGACATCCGTAATTCCATGCTTTGCAAAAATCGCTTCCAAAGCCTGCTCCTCTTGAATATCTGCTTTTTCAAAAAAGTAGTTGGATGCACCTTCTACTTCAACCAAATTCTCCAAGTTGCCCGCATAGGTCAAGGCATCTAGGTTAACGATTCGATACTTCGGATAATTAGCGACAAAAAGTTTGACTACATGTGATCCAATAAATCCGGCTCCTCCGGTAATTAAAATTGATTTTGACATTGTTTTATCTATAAAAGTTACAGTACCATTTTGTAAATTTTTCCACACCTTCTGCCACTGTCGTATGCGATTGATACCCCAAATCTCGTTCCAGTTCACTGATATCGGCATGGGTTTCGACCACATCTCCAGGCTGCATGGGAAGAAATTCCATCTTCGCCTTTTTGCCAAGTCCCTTTTCGATTGCTTCTATAAATTCAAGCAAAGGCACAGGAGACGAGTTCCCAATATTGTAAAGTTTGTAGGGAGCCGTAGAGCTCGATGGATCGGGACGCTGACGATCAAAATTACTGTTGGAATTAGCTGGCCGATCTGCCACAAGAAGTACTCCAGACACGATATCGTCGATGTAGGTGAAATCGCGCTTCATTTGACCCTGATTAAATACCTGAAAAGGCTCTCCTTTTCGAATCGCATCCGCAAAAAGAAAATAAGCCATATCTGGTCTGCCCCATGGGCCATACACCGTGAAAAAGCGAAGTCCTGTGGTTGGGATTCGAAAAAGGTGGCTATAGCTGTGCGCCATCAGTTCATTTGCTTTTTTGGAGGCTGCATAGAGGGAGATTGGATGATCCACTCCATCGGACGTGGCGAATGGCATTTTGGCATTGTTCCCATAGACCGAACTTGAGGAAGCAAAAACCAAGTGCTTTACAGGATGAAATCGACAGCACTCCAACAGATGCAAAAATCCAGTAAAGTTGCTAAGCAGGTAATCCTCGGGGTGAAGAATTGAATTTCGAACTCCTGCTTGAGCTGCCAAATGAATCACTACCTCAAATTTCTCAGTTTCAAAAAGGCGTAATAAAGCCTCCTTATCTACCAAATCCTGTTGGATAAAGCGAAAGCTTTTTGATTTTGAGGAGGTAACTGTAATTCCAGATTCTATCTTTTCCCTTGCAATCCCTAATTCAGCCAATCGGGCAAACTTAAGTTCAAGGCTGTAGTAGGAATTAATGCTATCTAAACCGATGACCTCCTCTCCTCTCTCGAGCAGGTGTCGAACGACATGAAATCCAATAAAACCTGCAGCTCCAGTAACTAAGTATTTCATAAATTACAAAAAGCGATTAACTGACAAACAAGCATTATGATTAGCCCTTTTCTTGATTCTTGCCAAGTTTTCTGTAGGCTTCCAATTGAAGTTGCTGCATCATTTTTCGGTCAAATTTATCCACAACTTCTTCAAATAGGGCTTCAGCGTAACTAGTCAAAGCCTCCCGCTTTACAAAGGCAAACTCTAATGCCTCTTTCAATGCCGTCACCTCTCCAATTGGGAAAACTAAACCTGTCTTTTGCTGCTTAATAAATGAGGTGTTTCCGACACAGTCGGAACAAATAATTGGAACTTGCATTGCCGCAGCCTCCAGAAGTACATTTGAAAATCCCTCTTCATGAGATGGCTGAACCAATACATCGGCTAAAGCCAAATGATGCTCCACGTGATCTGTCCAATCGATTTGCACCACACGAGGATGCTCTCGAATGGTTTGGAGGATTTCTTGGTCAAGAGGTTCTTCATTCTTATCAAAGGATCCTATAAGGACCAATTTCGAAAAAGATACAATCTTGGAACTCAAAAAAGCAGCCACTAAGTCCTCGATCCCTTTTCTTTTGATCAGCTTACTTACTGCCAAAATGATGAAATCATTTTCTCCGGGTAGAATTCGCATGGTAGCGGCTACTAGATGATTTTCTTTCAATACTTGCCGATTGAACTTTTCTAAATCTATCCCCAAAGTGGAACCATGTCCAAGTAGATTAAATTTAGAAGAGTCCAGTTTTGAATTAGTAGTAAAAAATGAAAGCATCCCTTTGGAATTGACCCAAAGTGCTGTAGCATTCGAAAAGGTCCATTTTTCTAAAAGTGTAAACCCTTTCTGAGGATTCTTTGCATGAACCGGCATTTCGGTGATGCTATGGATTCGATGGGGAATCCCAGCAAACTTGGCCGCTAACATTCCCAAATACCCGGCTTTAGGATCGTAACTGTGAATCACATCCGGCTTTACCTTTCGGAGTAATTGAAACAATAACAGAAAGGAAATACAGTCTTCCAAATAATTGACTCCCTTTACGAAAGGTATGACTTCATGATGAACCCCTTCAGTTCGGCAAATCTGCTGCATCTCTATCCCAGCTGAACTTACCAGAAGTACCTCCCAACCCTCCTCCTTCATCAATTTAGGCTGACCAGAGAGTAAGAGTTTAAAGGTAATCGGCTTGGTGGAAAGAAGAAGATACTTAGGCATTTAAAGAAGAGTATGAAATACAAATGTAAAATTTTCTTAGAAGAACTTGATTAGAAAATAGGGTTGTCAAGAAAAGTTTAAAAATTAAATCTTTCGGTCCTTCATTTCGCTTGATAAATCTCAAGAATCAAATTAATTCTAATTTTTTCATTGGATTCTTTCAAGAAATCATGGATGAAAAAAAAATTAAAAATCAAGCGTTACTGCAAATAGAAGAATTTACTCCTCGAAAATTGTATTGGGTTTAAAAATAAATATTGTTTTAATACAATTTTTTATATTTATTTTTACTTATTAAATTTTTTAATCGTTAATATTTTAATTAGTTTTATAACAAGTCATAAAACTTTTAGCATTTATTTTTTAAATGAATCTATTTTTTGAAGAAGGAATACTCAGTAATTTTTTCCTTCTTTAGTTTTTTAGGGCGACTCTCAAACACAAAAAGGCCTTCAAAATTGAAGGCCTTTTTTTTATAGGTGAAGTTTAGCGATTAGTCAAATAATTCAGCCAACTTGGCTTCAAGGCTTGGACCTCTCAAATCTTTTGCAATGATTTTTCCATCTGGATCAATCAAATAGGTAGCAGGAATGGCTTGAATTTGGTAAAGCTCTGCAGCCGCGGAATTAAAGTATTGTAAATCAGAAACCTGCGTCCAATTCAACCGGTCATCTGCAATCGCTTTGATCCAATCCTCCCTACTTCGATCCAAAGAAACCCCAAATACCTCAAACCCCTTTGGGTTGTATTGAGTATACAATCGAACCACATTTGGATTTTCTAGTCTACAAGGTTTACACCAAGCTGCCCAGAAATCAATCAGCACATATTTTCCTCTCAAGTCCGAAAGCTTCGTGGTCTTTCCACTTGGATCAGGAAGCACGATATCTGGAGCCACCTGGCCTACTGCCAGCGCTCTCAATTCATCGAGCTGTTGCTTCATCTGAAGGATAGCAGGGGATCCTGGATAATTATCATTCAGCTTGGTAACTAAAGCATCGATAAAAGGAAAATCATTTTGTGGATTTAATAGCCCTATAGCAGCCAAAGAAGCAAATGAATTACCCATGCTTTCAATCATTTCTTTCACGTTTCCTACTTGCTGGGATTCCAAGTTCATGGCATCCACTTGGATTTGCTGGATTACCACTGCATCGTTTTTACTCATCGACTCGTAGTATCGTTCGTTGAGCTGATTCACTTTTACCTGGTATTCCTCCATCAGCTTTTCAAGTTTCAACATTTCTTTGCTGTCTTGTGAACCTTCAATTTGGAGGCTTGCTGGATCGGAGAAGTTGTATTTAACGTCAACATCTTCTGTGAAAAGCGCCAACTTAACCACTCGCTGACCATACAGATTTAACTCATAAAAAGTTGGGGCACTTATCGAATCAAATTCAAAAGAAAAATCTCCATTTGATTTAATCTCCAAGGTATCGAGTACTTTGGGTCTGCTGTCGGTGTATTGGGAAAGTACCACTACTCCCTGAGGTACATTTTGAAGATTTCCTGTGATGACCACTTTTTCACCTGTAGCATTGGTTCCTCCACAGGAGAACAAGGCAAGGGTGGCACTAACCAAAATTCCTAACATAGATTTTTTCATAGTTTAATTCGCTAATAACTCACTGAAAATACGGGAAGCAACTTTTGGGTCTGCCTTCCCCCCTGATTTTTTCATCAATTCACCCATAAACAAACCCAAAAGTCCTTTTTTTCCAGTCTTGAACTCCTTTACCTTTTCTGGATTTTCTAGAAGAACCTCCTGGGCTAAAGGTACTAAGTAGCTCACATCACTTTCTTGGATCAGATTGAGGCGCTGGGCTATTGCTAAGGGTGTAACTGATGGATTAAGGATAAGTTCAGGATAAATCTTTTGAGATGCAATTGAAAATGAAACTTGCCCCTCCTCCACCAAGGCTACGAGTTGAGCTACTACCTCCACCTTCAAGGGAAACGTAGCGAAAGATCCCCCAGTTTCATTCAAAAAAGACTTAATCGGTCCCATCATCCAATTGGCAGCTGCTTTGTAGTGCGTTGTCTTCGCACAAAGGGCTTCAAACCAAGTCGCCACTTCTTTACTTTCTGTCAACAAGGCTGCATCGTAGCGTGGCAGTCCATAGGCAGTACTAAATTTTCGATACAAGGCATTGGGTAAGGCAGGAAGCTGTGCATTTACCGAATCAATCCATTCTTCCGTGAGGAATAAAGGAGGCAGGTCAGGCTCTGGAAAATACCGGTAATCGTTCAGTTCCTCCTTGGTACGCATGCTGCTAGTAAAGCCCCCATCCGCATCAAAAGATCGTGTTTCGGATACAATCTCCTGCCCCAGTTCCAATAGTTCAACTTGGCGCTGGTATTCAAAGTCGATGGCATTCCCAAGGTTTCGAAAGGAATTCATGTTTTTTACCTCCACCTTCTTGCCAAGAGTTTCAGTTCCACGGAGCCTTACCGATACATTTGCATCGCAGCGCAATGATCCTTCTTCCATCGTGCCATCACAAATCTCCAAGTACATCACCAATTTTCGGATCTCGGCTAAAAATGCCACAGCCTCCTCAGAAGATCGAATGCAGGGTTCAGTGACAATTTCAATTAGGGCTGTCCCCGCTCGATTGAAGTCCACCCAACTAGATTGCTTTCCAGGAGCATGAATCAATTTGCCAGCATCCTCTTCCAAATGGATTCGATTCAATTGAACCTCTAGTTCGCTTCCATCCTCCAAAAAAAATGGAACCTTGCCCCCGATGCAAATTGGCTCCTTATCCTGAGTGATTTGGTAGCCCTTGGGAAGGTCTGGATAAAAATAATTCTTGCGGTCAAAGCTTGAGCGGCGGCTGATGATACATCGACAGGCCAAACCCATCCGCACAGCATAATCAACCGCACGCATGTTGAGTTTGGGAAGGGTACCGGGATGTCCCAAAGTAATCACAGAAACTTGGGTATTGGGATTAGCCCCGAAGCTAGTGGTGTCTTCAGCAAATAGTTTGCTGGAAGTGGATAGTTGCGCATGAACTTCCAGTCCTACCACCAATTGGTATTTGTCTGTTAGTTCCTTGGACAACATGGCTCTTTAACAATCACTTACAACAAGATAGACTTTGCTTTGGCAACCACCCGAGGTAGACCGTCGAGGTCCTTACCTCCTGCAGTAGCGAAGAAAGGTTGCCCACCTCCGCCTCCTTGGATTTCTTTGGCAAGTTCACGAACTAGGTTTCCAGCATGCAAACCAGTTGCCTCCAATAAAGACTCATCGATAAATACAGCCACTTGAGGAGTACTATCTATCGAGGCCGCCAAAACAATACAAGCCTTAGAAACCTCATTTTTAAGTTCATATACCAACTTCTTCAAGGAGTCAGCATTGGGTAGTGTCACAGCAGCTATCAATACCTGCATGTTGTCTTTTTGAACAAACTGACTTTTCATCTGGTCCTTAACTCCAGCAGACCTTTCTAGATGCAACTGCTCAATTACTTTTCTTAATTCATTGCGTTCGTGAACTAAAGATTCCACAGCCTTTACCAGGTCTCTTGGATTTTTTAAGAGTTCTTGAAGTTCTTTTACCAAAGCCTCTTGTTCCCGAATGTAGGTTTCTGCAGCCGAAGCTGTAATCGCCTCTATACGACGCACTCCAGCAGCAATAGATCCCTCTGAAATAATCTTAAAAAGTCCTATTTGGCTTGTCTCAGAGACGTGAGTGCCACCACATAACTCCACAGAGTAATCTCTACCAAAGGTAATCACACGCACAAAATCTCCGTATTTTTCACCAAAAAGGGCTGTTGCACCCATTTTTTTGGCATCTTCAATCGGAACATTTCGTTGTTCAAACAAGGCCACATTCTCTCTAACCTTGGCATTCACAAGTACCTCTACTTTTGCAATCTCCTCCTCCGTCATTTTTCCAAAGTGGGAAAAATCAAAGCGAAGCAGTTGCTCATTGACTAAAGACCCACGCTGCTGGATATGGTCGCCCAGAACGGATTTAAGAGCCGATTGGAGCAAGTGTGTGGCTGTATGGTTGTTGGTGGTAAGCTGCCTCTTTTCACGATCCACCTCCGCCACAAATTGTGCTTCCGCATGTAGGGGAAGCCTTTCCACAAAATGAACGATTAAGTCATTCTCTTTTTTGGTGTCCAACACTTTAATATGTTCAGTTGGAGTCTTCAGCCAACCCGTGTCGCCTACCTGACCACCGCTTTCTGCATAAAATGGTGTTTTGTCCAATACCAATTGGTAACGGTCCCCTTTCTTGTCCGTGATGGTGCGGTATTTGACAATATGAGAATAGGAATCCAGCACATCGTAACCCACAAATTCTACTCCTGAATCGTCATTCACCAAAACCCAATCCCCGGTATCTTGCTCAGATGCGGCTCTGGATCGAGTCTTTTGTTTTTCCATTTCTTCTGCAAAGCCTTTTTCGTCAACCGAAAACCCATTTTCCCGGGCGATTAATGAAGTTAAGTCCAGTGGAAATCCATAGGTATCGTACAACTCGAAGGCAGTTTTTCCTGGGATCACCTGCTGGCTGCTGCCAAGCAAATCTGCTTTGATCCCATCTAGCATCCGCAGGCCATTATCTAGGGTACGAAGGAAGGAAGCTT
>SXYU01000052.1 GCA_005788235.1 Cytophagales bacterium | reverse complement strand
TGGGTTACCTGAGTCAATTAGGTATCTCCGAGGCCAAGGTTTGGAAAGTAAAGGATGATCCCAATGAGGTCAATCGTGTGATTGGAGAAGCGCTAGACTCCTCCGATGTACTATTGCTTACTGGAGGTATTTCGGTAGGTGATTTTGACTTTGTCAAGGAAGGGCTGGCCGAAAATGGGGTGGAAACCTTGTTTTACAAGGTCAAGCAAAAACCAGGAAAGCCACTTTTGGCAGGAGTGAGAGGGAGCAAATTGGTATTTGCCCTTCCGGGCAATCCTGCCTCGGTGCTAACCTGCTTTATGCAGTACGTGAAGCCGAGTCTGGGACAGTGGATGGGTAATCCGGCCGCTTTGGAGCAGCCGAGAAGTTATCCCTTGGCAAGGAACTGGGAAAAGCAGGTGAAGTTGACTGTATTTCTTAAAGCACGTCTGCTAGCCGGAAAGGTGGAGGTGATGCCTGGGCAAGAATCCTTCAACCTGCTTTCCTTTGGTTCGGCAGATGGCTTGATCGAGATTGGAGAGGATCAACAAGACCTGAAGGAAGGAACTCTGGTGTCGTTTTATCCCTGGTAACATGCACAATTGGGATTATTTTTTGTACCTGTTGATGCCCTTTGCGGCCTTTATGTATGCTGCCGTAGGGCACGGAGGGGCGAGTAGTTACCTGATGATTTTGGCTTTGATGGGCTTTGCTCCGCAGGAGATCCGGCCTTCGGCTTTGATCTTAAATGTATTTGTTTCCCTGATTTCATTTTTGAATTACCGGAAGGCAGCAGTCTTCCCCATGAGGCTATTTCTCACGTTGGTGATTTTCTCCGTTCCCGCAGCCTACCTAGGAGGAAGAATCTTATTGGATGCCACGATCTACAAGCAGGTGCTTGGGGTCTTGCTTCTTTTTCCGGTTCTGCGATTTGCAGGTGTGTTTCCCATATCCGCTCAACCCAAATTCACGCAGCAGCCCTGGATGGTAGCTATCCTCGGAGGAGGTATAGGTTTTCTTTCTGGGATGATTGGCATTGGAGGGGGGATAATTCTCTCCCCGATCCTTCTGCTTTTGGGATGGACCAGTGTGAAGGAAACAGCTGCAGTAAGTGCGCTGTTTATTTTTGTGAATTCAATTGCTGGATTTTTAGGTGCTTCCGTGTTTCAGGTAGAGTTGAGTCCTCAATTGTGGATTATACTTCCGCTCACTGTGGCCGGCGGAGCGCTTGGTGCCTATTTCGGGGCCAAAAAATGGAGTCCTAAATTTTTGACCTACATCTTGGCTTTTGTGCTGGCTTTTGCTGCGGTTAAGTTGATTTTTGGGTAGGGGTTAGAAGGCCATGTAGAAATACGATTGAAATAAAGTAGAAATAGACTTCGCTTCGTCTACCTGCGGAAGGCAGGCTCCTTGAAAAACCTTGGAGACCATTTCAATTTTTTATTTCACCGAGCTTGCCTGCCTACGGCAGGTAGGCTCGGGCTATTTCCATTGTATTTCTACCGTGTTTCATTTCAACACCTTAGTACCTTGTTCACTAACACTTGATTCTTTAATTTTAAAAAACTTTAAACCTCATGCCGGATCGAATTCGTCTCAAAGCCTTTGGAATGCTCGCTGAAAAAATTGGCGCAGATTCCCTTGAAATCGAGAACCCTGGTTCCTCGGAGGTACTTAGACTGCAGCTGCTACAGCAATTTCCTGCACTCCAATCCCTTACGTTTCGCATGGCGGTGGATCGAAAATTGATTCAAGCAGAGACCGATATTTCTGCAGGACAAGAAATAGCCCTTTTACCCCCTTTTTCCGGAGGATGATCGTGAATAGATTTGAAAGACAAGTGATCTTACCAGGCTTTGGATTCGATGGCCAAGCCAAACTCAAGCAAGCTTCCGTGCTCGTCATCGGTGCAGGAGGGCTGGGTTGCCCGGTTTTGCTCTACCTCGCCGCTGCTGGAATAGGAAGAATCGCCGTGGTCGATGGGGATGTCATTTCCCAATCCAATCTCAATCGCCAAGTACTCTACGGAGAAAAGGACCTGGGGAAAAATAAAGCCGAAACAGCCATTCGCTACTTTCAAGAAAAGTACAGCGACATTCAATGGACGGCGATCCCAGAATTCATCACGGTAGAGAATGCCCAGGCCTTTATATTTCACTACGACCTAGTCATTGATGGTTCGGACAATTTTCCTACCCGCTACCTGGTCAACGATGCCTGTGTGCTCCTCAAAAAGCCACTTGTCTATGGTTCCATTTACCAGCACGAAGGGCAAGTTTCGGTATTTAATGTAGGTAGCCATCCCTGCAATTACCGGGATGTATTTCCCAATCCTCCTGCTCCTCAAGAAATCCCCAACTGTGCCGAAACCGGCGTGCTTGGGGTATTGCCTGGGATTATTGGAAACCTGATGGCCTTGGAAGCGATCAAGGTCTTGTCTGGTCTTGGCAAGCCACTAAGTAATAAATTACTTCTTTTTAATAGTCTGGATACCCAGTTTCAGGAACTGGAAATCAATCCCAATCCGACAAGTCAATCCGCTATCCCCTCTTCTTGGAATGACTTCCACCAACGGGATTACGCCTTGGCCTGCGAAGGAGTGCAGCAACTCACTTGGAATGAGGCGATGAAACTGATGGGGCAGGAGGTGGCCTTTGTGGATGTGCGCGAACCTGGGGAGGAGCCACCACTGGAATGTACTGGCTTGGTGAAGGTGCCTTTTTCCACCCTATCCAATGAACTGGATCGATTTGAGGAGGCGGAGGAGATTTTGTTTTTTTGCCAAAGCGGGGCACGAAGTCAAAAAGCAGCGCAACTCCTCCAGCAAACCTATCCCGACAAGAGGATTTTCTCCATTCGTGGAGGCATCAATGCCCTAAAATCGTAATTGAGCCATGGAAAAGGCACGCAGCCCCAAAAATATATTCGTGCAAGGCCCCATCTCTTCGGAGAAGATCGCCCAGTCTATTGCAAATCATGCTACCAAAACAGACATTGGAGGACACTCCATTTTTTTGGGTCAAATTCGTGCCGATGAAAAGCCAGAAGGCAAAGTGATTGCTATCGAGTACACCTGCTACGAGGAAATGGCCTTAGAAAAAGCATTCGAAATTCGGGAAGATGTCTTTGCGAAGTACCCCTTGACCTGCATGCACATCTACCACAGTCTTGGGGAAATCAAGGTGGGTGAAATCTGCCTGTTTGTCTTTACCTCCTCCAAACACCGGAAAGCAGCCATGCAGGCCTGCGATGAATTGGTGGAACGAATCAAAGCCGAACTGCCCATCTGGGGCAAAGAGATTCTAGACTCTTCCGCTACCCAGTGGAAGGTGAATACCTAAAACCTTGCGAATTTACTGTCTGCGCAAGAAAGCCTTGAATTCGTCCGTATTGAAATTGCTCATCCCTTGCTGGTAAAAGACGATTTTCCCTTCCTTGTTGACCACTAGGGTGGTAGGGATGGATTTGCTTTGCAAAGTCTCGTTCAATCCATAACTGGCATGCACCACAGGAAAGGTCCAACTTTTCCCCTCCATAAAATCTTGACTTTTCTGCTTGTTTTCGTCCAGTCCAATCATCAAAAATTCGAGATCTGGGGTATCCTTGACCGC
>SXYU01000051.1 GCA_005788235.1 Cytophagales bacterium | reverse complement strand
GAGAAGTTTTGGTGCAGCGCTTCCACATGTACTCCTGCCTTCTGCAGTTCAAATAGTAGTTTGGGTGCATAGTAGTCCCTCCAGTCAATCAAATACGCATACGCATCACCTTGAGGAAAGGTATGGTTAGCCAGGGTTACTTCTTTTAATTCTGTTCCAACTTTGGCCGTAGGCGCAGCCGAGAAAGGCATTCCATAAGCAGCAGCCATGGTCCAAGCAGAAGCATCGTAGAACACGGAATCTGCAAAGGTGGTCACGTATTCAAACATGGTTCGTACCATTCGGTACTGAGGCTGCTTGGTAGGTACTACCCAAGAAGTACCTTTTTTGAAGGTTTGTCCTGCAGTACTAAGGTCCGTAGAATTTTCATAAACCTTGATTTTGTGGTCGAGTAAGAACTGGAGGAAAAGTCGGTTTCTGCTCGGGTCGGTTTCATCACCAAACACGTAGTTTTTCACAAGATCCTTACTTCCTTCAGCCACTGAACCCTCAAAAAACTCGCGAAGGTAGCGGTGCATGTATTCCCGATTGGCCAATGCAGCATCCATAGTGGCTAGGGAGTTGACCACATGGTTGCGGATGGTAAAGGCAAAGGTAAGGTCGCCACGTTGGCTGCTTTGGATATGTCCTCTTGAGCTAGCTGTCTCAAATACCAATCCCAATCCTCCGTGCATGTCGGGGTAGGAGGATCCATAGCCTGGGTAACTGTTGTCGAAGACCTCTTTGCTCCAGTACAGGCTACCAATCTTGTCCATGTACTTGGCAAAGTACTTGGCAAATTTTGGGTTTATGTCGTCGTAGTTTTTACGAGGTACGACTGGGTTTTCGGAGCCATAAGGCTTGGTAGGTTCGAAGAAATAGGTACTATTTGGACCCATTTCGTGAAAATCGGTGGTCACGTTGGGATACCATTGGTGGTACCAGGATATTTTTACTTTTGATTCAGGATGAGCAAGAGGTAGCCAGTCACGGTTGAGGTCAAACCAATAATGGTTGGTGCGTCCTCCAGGCCAGGTCTCGTTGTGCTCTCTGTCCAATGGATCTGCTACAGCGGGAAAGCCTTTATTGGAATTGGCCCAAAGGCTATGTCGATCTCTTCCATCTGGATTGAGGGTGGGGTCAATGTGGACCACTGAATTTTCTCTGAGGTTTTTTGCCAGGTCAGACTGGGAAGCAAGCAACCAGTAGGCAGTAAGCATGGCTGCTTCAGCAGAAGAGGGTTCGTTGCCGTGCACTCCATAGCCTTGGTGGATGATGGAGGGCATACTGCTTACATCAGGCAAGGGCTGGCTTGGATCGGCAAGTTGCAACTGCTTTTGCCGAATCTGTTCCAAATTACCCATCTGCTGAGCCGAAGTGATGGTTAAGATGATTTTGGGTCGATGCTCGTGGGTGTAGCCGATGGTTTGAAGCTTGGCAAGTTCACTGATTTGATCCAGTTTCTCAAAGTACTTTACGATCAAATCGTAGCGGGTGTGCCAATCTCCTATTTTGTATCCTAAAAATTGGGAAGGAGAGGGAATGCTGGGGTCAAATTTTTCATCCGGGAAGAAGTAGTCTTCCTGCCCAAATACTGGCATGCTTAATAGTAGTGCTAAGATGACCCCGAGAAATGATTTTTTCATAGTGTTTCAATATTTTAAGAAAAGTAGGAAAGGTCTTATTCATTTCCATTAAAAATCCATCAGTGGTATTCCAAAACTTCAAAATTTTACTGTATTTTAAGGCTTTAGTTCGCAATTCAAACCCATCTTATCCTATGAAAAAAATTAATCTATTCGTTGTAGTCCTCTTGGCTAGCCTTGGATCAGTATCATTGGCTTTTGCGCAGCAGACGCCTACTCCGCCACCCATGCCGCCTCAAGCAACGGAGTTTTACACACCTGTACCTCCTAAGGTGACTCCTGGGGTGATGAATCATCAGGCGCCTTCTGATGCAATTGTCCTATTTGATGGTAGCAGCCTTTCCAACTTTGTCTCTGCTAAGGATGGATCGAGTCCGGCAGCCTGGAAGATTGAGAATGGAGAGTTGGTGGTACAAAAGGGTACAGGAGACATTCAATCTAAACTTCCTTTTGGCGATGCT
This sequence comes from Cytophagales bacterium, assembly GCA_005788235.1. Classification (GTDB taxonomy): domain Bacteria; phylum Bacteroidota; class Bacteroidia; order Cytophagales; family Cyclobacteriaceae; genus Algoriphagus. The sequence continues at coordinate 5,641 of SXYU01000051.1, read as the reverse complement.
CAATACCATATCGAATGGTCCGCACCTACCGAAATAGTAGGGGAAGGCCAGGGGAGAGGTAATTCAGGCTTCTTTTTGATGGGGCTATATGAAGTGCAAGTTTTGGATAGCTACATAAGTAAAACCTATACCAATGGGCAAGCAGGAAGTATTTACAAGCAATTTCCTCCCTTGGTGAATCCCTTGAGAGGACCAGGTGACTGGAATTACTACGACATTATTTTCAAGGCGCCTCGTTTTGATAAAAATGGCATGCTAACCTCTCCAGCCACTGTTACTGTATTGATCAATGGGGTCTTGGTGCAAAATAATGTTATCCTCAAAGGCCCAACCGAATACATTGGAATCCCTAATTACAAACCGCATGCGGATGCTTTGCCGATCAAAATTCAGGATCACAGCAACCCCGTTCGCTTCCGAAATATTTGGGTTAGACCGCTTTAATCCTTAATCCAGGGTCGACTGTCGACCGTAGACCATTCACACCATTAAAAACAATCACTCATGACTTCAAGAAGAAAATTTATTCAAAATACAATGCTCCTCGGCGCAGGTTTATCTATGCCTTCCATATTAACTGCTGCTGACTTTGGTACCTTTACCCGTAGCATTGGACCCAATGACCAGATTAACTATGGAGTAATCGGCTGTAAGGGGATGGGCTGGTCCAACATGAATGCGCACCTGAAAATTCCACAAGTCAACTGTGTAGCCCTTTGCGATGTGGATCAAGCCGTACTAGACCAGCGAACTGAAGATGTGTTCAAAATTCGCGGCAAGCGTCCTACGCAGTACAAGGACTACCGCAAAATGTTGGAAAACAAGGATATCGATGTAGTGATCATCGGTACTCCAGACCACTGGCACTGCCTCAACATGGTAGACGCGGTATCCGCAGGCAAGCACGTCTACGTTGAAAAACCAATTGCAAACACCATTGAAGAGTGCCAAATTATGGTGAAGGCGCAAGAGCGTTACGGCAAGATTGTTCAGGTAGGACAGTGGCAGCGTTCTGGTTCACAGTATGACCAAGCCATTCAATACGTGAAGTCGGGTAAGCTTGGCCAAATTCGTTTGGTGAAGTGCTGGGCCTATCAAGGCTGGATGAAGCCAGTACCAGTTGTTGCAAATAGTGCAGTACCTGCTGGGGTGGATTACAACATGTGGCTTGGACCGGCTCCAAAGCGGGACTTCAATGCCAACCGATTCCATTTCAGTTTTCGTTGGTTCTGGGATTATGCAGGTGGTTTGATGACCGACTGGGGTGTACACGAGATCGATATTGCGCTTTTTGCAATGGGAGTGTCCGCACCTAAATCCGTGATGGCTTCTGGAGGTAAATTTGCTTATCCAGATGATGCTTCCGAAACACCAGACACCTTGCAGACGGTATACGAATACGAGGGCTTCAACATGCTCTGGGAGCATGCAACAGGGATTGATGGCGGAAACTATGGTACTACTGAGGGGATTGCGTTTATTGGCAACAATGCTACGCTTGTTGTGAACCGAGGTGGATGGAAGGTGATTCCTGAAACTGAGATGGTAGATGGACAGCGTAAAAATAAGATCGAGGAAGTACCGCAAACGCGTCCTTCCGGACCTAGTGCACTGGAACTCCATGCGGTCAACTTTGTAGAGGCCATGACTGCCAACGATGCCAAGTTATTGAAGTGTGGAATTCAAACCGGTTCGGTAGCTGCAATCAATGCGCAGATGGGCAATATTGCCTATAAAACAGGTAAGAAAGTTTATTGGGATGCCACCAAGAATGTGTTCACCGATGCAGATGCAAATCAGCTAATGAAGGCCAAATACAACAATGGATGGGTAGTACCTAAAGTGTAAACAATACAGTATTTCAATCAAAAGCCCTTTCTAATTCAGCGTAGGAAGGGCTTTTTCGTATTTTTTTCAATTACCAAAGCCAAGTTCCAGTAGCTCCAGCGGAAAGGGAGGCCTTGAAATGTTTGTTACCAGAATGAATTTCAAATTGTTTGGTTGCCTTGCTGTCGTTGTGTACGATCAGTACTTGTTTGCCATCTGCTCTGAGAAAAGCCACATTGGGTAGACCTTCAGGCAATGAAGAACCAATTCGATAGGAGCCTGGATCGACTGATTTGCTGGCATGGGCTATGATGTAGTAAGCCGGATTTCTGATCACTGCGTCGCCATCGATGGTGATGGCTCCCAAGCATCGATGACATCCACCACGATCTGTATGTGGCTTTAGGCTGGGATTGGAACTTATATTCCATTCCAACACCGTTTTTGCCCAGTTACGAGGGGCTCCAATGAGTAGATTTTTGACATGCCAGGCGATGTCTTCTTCCATATTTCCTGGTGATCCCACCCATTGCTCGGTGAAGTAGAGCTGCTTGTCAGGAAATGCGCGATGCACCTCTGAAAGGGCTTCGATTTGACCTCCATAGAGGTGAAAAGCAGAACCATCGATGTAGGGATTGGCCTTTGGATCGGATAAAACTGTAATTGGATAATCTGGTCGATCGGCATTGTGGTCGTAGACCACGATTTTTGTTTGGATACCTTCTTGTCGAAAAGCAGGTCCCAAATGCTGGCCAATAAACCGGGCTTGCTGATCCGCTAACATCAGTAAGGAGGGGTTATTTCCTGGATGGAGCGGTTCGTTTTGGATGGTAAGCGCGTCGATGGTAATTCCACGCTTGCCCATTTCCTGAATATATTTGACCAAATATTGGGCATAGCTGGACTCAAACTCTGGTAAAAGCGATCCGCCTCGGGTATCACGGTTGTCTTTCATCCAGGTAGGAGGAGACCAAGGGGATGCCATTAGCTTAATTTTGGGATTCACTGCCAGAATCTGCTTTAGGATTGGGAGCACGTCAAGGGTATCGTAACTCAAACTGAATTGGCTCAGGGTAGGGTCTGTTCCTTTTGGATCTTTCAAATCATTGTAAGAAAAGGGAAAGGCATTTAGATCCGAAGCTGCCACAGACAGTCTTAAATAGGAGATCCGAATGTCTTTTTCTCCATCCCCAAATAATTCTTGAAGTGCAGCTTTACGTGCCGAATCCGACATAGCCAAAAAATGAGTTGCAGAACCTTGGCTCAAAGTAAATCCAAAGCCGTCCATGGATTGGAATGTAGAATCGGGATGCAAGAGAATCTGTGCATCAGGTATCCCTAAACCAGGACTTGGTTCAGCTTGCTTTTGGAAAAGGATTCCGTTTTTGGGATCGGTCAGCCAAAAGGAAGGCGTCTGTGCTTTTGCAGAATAGCCAAAAGAGAGGAGAAGTAAAAGAAGTAGAGTAGATCTTAAGGGCATAGGTTAACCTTTGAGGTTTAATAGAAAAACTTAAAATGTTATTTTCTAGCAAGAGCTCTTTTAGCGGCTTTGACGATATTTTCGGCATTGAGGCCATACTTTTCTAGTAGTTGAGTTGGAGTACCTGACTCACCAAAGCTATCGTTCACTCCCACATATTCCAAAGGAGCAGGGTTGTGACGAATCAAGGTTTGCGCAATGCTATCGCCTAGACCACCATTGAGTTGATGCTCTTCTGCAGACACAGCACATCCGGTTTTTTTCACTGATTCCAAGATCGCTTCGGTATCCAAAGGCTTTATTGTGTGAATGTTGATTACTTCGGCATGGATTCCTTCTTCACGAAGCATGGCTTCTGCTACTACTGCTTCCCACACCAGGTGTCCTGTGGCAAAAATGGTCACATCTTTTCCATCGATCATCTTCCATGCTTTACCAATTTCAAACTTCTGGTTGGCTGGGGTGAAAATAGGCCAGCTTGGCCGTCCAAAGCGTAGGTACACTGGTCCTTCGTATTCAGCGATGGCAAGCGTAGCAGCTTTGGTTTGGTTGTAGTCGCAAGGATTAATCACTGTCATGTGCGGAAGCATTTTCATCATCCCCAAATCTTCCAAAATCTGGTGGGTAGCCCCATCTTCTCCCAAGGTCAATCCGGCGTGTGAAGCACAGATTTTTACGTTTTTATCAGAATAAGCTACAGATTGTCGGATTTGATCGTACACTCTTCCTGTGGCAAAGTTGGCAAAGGTCCCCGCAAAAGGAATTTTTCCTCCCAAGGCCATGCCCGCGGCTAGTCCAATCATGTTGGCTTCCGCGATGCCGGTTTGAAAAAATCGATCTGGAAACTCTTTCTGGAAGTCACCCATTTTTAAAGAACCAATCAAATCTGCACAAAGGCCTACCACGTTGGGATTTTTTCTTCCTGCTTCCAAAAATCCGTCACCAAATCCTGAGCGGGTATCTTTCTTTTCGGTGTAGGTATATTTTAAGTCTAAGCTCATCTTCTAGGGTTTTGCAATGGAAAATTAATAGTCGCCAAGCGTTTCTTCTAATTGACCCAAGGCAAGGGCCAATTGCTCGTCGTTGGGTGGGGAACCGTGCCATTTGTGTGTACCCACCATAAAATCGACACCATAGCCCATTTCGGTGTAGAGTAAGTTCAGGATGGGTTTGCCTTTTCTGGTGAGAGATTTGGCTTTTTCCAATCCAGCAATTACAGCTGCAAGGTCATTTCCTTCTTTGGTTTCGATGACTTCCCAACCGAATGCTTCCCATTTGGATTTGAGGTTTTTTAAGTCCATTATTTTTACCGTTGGACCGTCGATCTGCTGTCCATTGTAATCAACTGTAGCAATCACATTGTCCATTCCGTAATGGGCAGCATACATGGCTGCTTCCCAAACCTGGCCCTCCTGAAGTTCTCCATCTCCCATCAAAATATGTACGAGTGAGTTGTCTTTGTCCAACTTTTTGGTCTGGGCTACACCAAGGGCCACCGACAATCCTTGTCCCAAAGAACCGGAAGCGATCCGAATGCCAGGGAGGTGCTCGTGCGTCGCAGGATGTCCCTGAAGTCTTGAATTCAGTTTGCGGAAGGTTTTCAGTTCAGCAACAGGAAAATACCCACTGCGAGCGAGCACCGAATACCAACCTGCAGAGAGGTGTCCATTGGATAAGAAAAATAAATCTTCCCCCTTTCCATTCATTTGGAAATCAGGGTTGTGGTGCAGTTGATCAAAATAAAGCGCTACAAAATACTCAGCACATCCAAGGGGTGCCCCAGGATGACCAGACTGTACAGCATGTACCATGCGAAGGACATCTCTTCGAAGTTGGCTACAGATTTTCTGTAATTCGGGTAGGGATTGTTTTTTCATGGGACTTTTACTTCAGCACTTGGGCTGTGTGATTCTTGGTATCTACTTTTTCGATGATTTCTGCTAGTTTACCGTCGGTATCGATGACAAAGGTTGTTCGTGCAGTGCCCATATAAGCTCGGCCATACATCGATTTTTCTACCCAGGTTCCGTAGGCATGGTGTACTTTCAGTTCGGTATCCGCTATCAAGGAAAAGGGAAGGTTTTGCTTTTCAATAAATTTTTTGTGCGATTTTTCATCGTCTGAACTGATCCCGAATACGACATATCCGGACTTTAATAGGGCATCGTAATTGTCTCGAAGGTTGCAGGCTTGTGCTGTACATCCAGGAGTTGCATCTTTAGGATAAAAATAAAGGATCACTTTTTTTCCGCGGTAGTCGGATAGTTTGATGGAAGCTCCGGTTTCAATCTTTGCTTCAAAATCAGGTGCCAGTTGGCCTACTTCTAAGGACAT
>SXYU01000050.1 GCA_005788235.1 Cytophagales bacterium | reverse complement strand
TACCAGCTCCGGAGTTCAAGGCTTCTTGACCTACCAAGACATTGAAGTCATGCTTGTCAATTTTCTTCTTGTAGGATAAGGTATTGGTGAAAGTCCAACCAAAAGAAAATCCTGCTCCTTCACTGTATCCGAAAGCAGAGTTGTTTTCAGAGTTTTCATACTGTAGGCGAGAATAATCCCAGAAATAGAAATTATTGTACTGACCACCGATAGAGGATCTTAAAGTCAAGTCATCGATAATATCCCACTCTCCATACACGTTACCGAAGGCATTTGCGTTGAAGTTTCTGTTGTTCAGTAGACCCTGACGGTTAGCTACAGGGTTTCTTGGGTTGTTAAAACCTCTAGAAGCAGTACCTGCATAGCCACCAAACTCGTCATAAACAGGAATGATGGATGGCATACGGAATGCCTGAAGGATGTCGTTTTCGTCATCAGATACACCTCGTCCGCCAGTTCCACCTTGCTGACCCAATACCTGGCGGTAGGTAGCCTGGAAGTTTTGACCAATACGGATGCGTTTGGTTACGTCAAATTCAGAATTGGCACGCAAAGAGTATCTTTTGAATTCGTTACCAACCATGATTCCAGACTGATCTTGGATACCCAAACCGATGTAGAATCGGGAGGTCTCAGAACCTCCATTGAAGCCCAAAGAATGTCTAGAAAGTGGTGCAATTCGAGTCAATTCATCATACCAATCTGTACCTTCCCCTGTCATGGCTCTCGTCAATTGACGGATAGTACCTGCAGATGGAACGATGTTGTACCAACTTCTTTGCTCTTCGATTTGAGCGGCTGTAAATGGACCTGGTTGACCAGAAAGTACGCTGAATGCTCCTGTAGTCGGGTTTCGACTAATAGAACTTAAATAGTAAGGCATTACTGGAGTAGCACCTGTACCGAATTGAGGGTGTCCATAAGCTGGAGTACGGTTCTGCAAGGCAGCTGTGTTTTTCTCAGCCAACCAAGTGATGTTCGCATATCCTTGTGGATTCAACATATCCAAACCAGTACCTGGATCTGTGACACCATACATACCACTGTAATCTACGCGCAATTTCTTGTCTCTAGCACCACGCTTGGTAGTGTAGACGATAACGCCGTTTGCAGCACGAGCACCGTAGATAGAAGCCGCAGCTGCATCTTTCAATACTGTGGTAGATTCGATGTCATCAGGATTCAAAAAGTCTGTAGATCCAGTAGGAACTCCATCCACAATGTACAAAGGCTCGTTACCACCGAAGGCTCCAAAACCACGTACACGAATGATAGAAGAAGTACCTGGCTGTCCGTTGGTAATTACAGTTACACCAGAAACACGACCTTGAAGGGTCTGCTCGATGTTACCTGTAGGAATTACAGTCAAATCTTTAGGGCTAACTGTGGAAATCGCACCGGTAGTCTCTCTTCTGGAGTCGATGGAGTAACCTGTTACAACTAGCTCAGTAAGCGTTCTTTCGTCTGGCTTCAACGAAACGTCTACTACGCTTCTAGCTCCTACCAATTGCTCAATAGAAGTATAACCAATGAAAGAGAAGACCAAAGTAGCTTGGTCATTAGGAACATTTAGGGAATATTTCCCGTCAATGTTGGTGGCAGTACCTGTAGTCGTTCCTTTCACAAGGATTGAAACACCCGGTAAGCCAAGGCCAAATTCGTCTAGTACTGTACCTGTCACCGTCTTTTGCGCGTAGGCAGCGGAAACAGTAAATACCAAGAGCGTAAGGCATACACTTAGAATTTTGTAAAATTTTTTCATAAACATAGATAGATTGGGTAACAAGATTAATTTCAATAACCTGTTTGTTAATTGAAAATGCAATCGTTTCCGATTATTTTTAAACTAGTTGCAAGAGCGATTCCTTGATTTTTTCTGGGATTCTCTTGCGCCTATACCTGGTCAAATGACCTGCAAACTGAAAAAACCGATAGGTTTAGCATCGGTCGATACTAGGTGAGAGTAGGGAATTATTTAAATTAATTTACTCATAGGCTGGTTTTTTGGTTCTAATCCTCACTTTTCAACTCTCAATGTTAAATAATCTTAAAGAAAAAACAAACAAGATTAACTAAATAAAATTTGTGAAGTAAGAAAAAAAAATCTCCTCATCAGGCAATTAAACCCTTTAAAAGGTTTGTATATTTTTTTTCACTGAAACTACACTGAACCAAATTCACATTTATTTAACAAATCACCAACAAAAAAAAGGTATAAATCCTGCTTAACTTCTTCACAAAAAAAGAATTATTCTTGATTTAGTGTAACGCATCTAGATAACATACCTTTTCAACAAATGCCCAAAAAATGCCAGTTGAATTGGATAAGCGGTGGACGGTGGGCTGTGAATAATTACCTGCTGTGGTGAATCCAAATGTTGAGAAAAAGCATAGAAGCAGCTAATCGCCTCATTCTTTTTAGTGGACAAATTGGCTAAAGGTGGGATCAGCGGCTATTTTTTGCTTCAACCCAATTTTGGCACCGATTGCCTTTTCCAAGTAAAAACTAGCAGACTCCACTTGTCCCAATTCCATTGCCACCAATGCCAGCCCATAATAACCATAGCCAAATTCCCTTTGGGCAAGCACGGAAGCCTCAAATGCTGCATTAGCACCACTGTAGTCTCCTATTAGGTAAAATGCAAGTCCTTTGTTGAACCAATCTGCTGTAGATTCCATTGGGTAGCCAAATCGCAAAAGTGCCAACTTGTAATCTCCACGCTGTACATCCAGCGCACCCCTCAAGGATTCAAGGGCATGGGTCAGGGAAACATCTCCCTTAGCCAATACAGAAGCTTCGGAAAGAATTTTATAGGCTTCCCAGGACTCACCTTGGAGAACTTTGAGTTGCCCTTGGTTGTATAGTCCCAGGGCAGTCACTTGCAATCGATTGGCCTCTTCCAGCAGTCGAGCTGCTTCTTCCCACAATATTGCTCTCGATTCATTGTCCTCCAGCTCTTGCCCTTGCCTCATCCGAACAACTGCCAGATTGATAAAGGGGATTGGGCTTGAAAACCATTTAATCATGGAGGCATATAAAAATGCCTTCTCATCTAAACTAGAAGTTGCTGCGGCAGCACGCGCCCAGTCTGCATAGGAAAGCTTGTTTTTACCAGCAGCTGCTAGAGATTCTCTTAGAAGATTCCTCTTTTGCCTATCCAAACCCACTTCAGGCTTGGCCGTAAGTTCCACGAGCGCCGAACGCAGCTTTGGATAAATAGCTGCAGCTACCCCTTCAAAGTCTGGTATGGCTTTGATCCGAATCCCTTTTTCTAAATAAGTTCCTTCAGCATCCAGCTCCTTGTAATACAGCGCCTTAGTTTGTTCAGGAAGCTCTGTGTAATCACTGAGCTGTACTCTAAAGTCAAGCCAGTCGTTCCAACGGGATTGAAGGTTGATTTGATCTTTAGAGATTCTAGGGAAAAATTCCTGTAGCTTCTGCCCCACTTGCTCAGCACGCCGATAGCCTAGAAGACTTGATCGCCCCTCTACCTGCTCTGGGGACTGCAATCCTGTAATTTTTAAAGAAACGATCTCTGGGTTTTGTTCTAAAAATTTTATGAGCTCAATTTTGGCTTTTTGATTCTCAGGATCTGCAAGCCAATCAGACTTACCGGGTTCAAACTTGAAATAAATTGCCTTGGTTTGGGGAATTACCTCCACCGATTTTTCGAGATAATCGTATCGACCTACCCTAGGAACGGTTTCTCCAGGTAAGTATTGTCCTAAACGAACTAGTAGCTGAGGAGCATGTACCCCTTTCGCTAGAATTTTTGTCTCTACAGTAGGCTTATTTTTACCAAGAGAAAAATCTAGCTCAAGTCTTGCTTCCTCCATCCAAGGCTGGAAAAAAAGCACTACCTTTTTTTTAATAGTTGTAATTCCAGTCTGATTGTTAACTTCTACAAACCCCAAATCCAGACTGTCTTGCTTGGCCATCAGCCGAAGTCGAACCTCAGGCTGTTTGATGAGAAGACCAGAGCCGATCGCCAGTTTTCCAGAAATCACAAATCTGATTGAATCCTTTTCTAACCTAAGTTTTTGGGGAGCTAGTTCAATGGAACCTAAATACTTCAGCGGTGCTTGTTGACTGTACAATTTTTGTTCAGCAGAAAAAAATACAAACATTAGACAAAACAATCTGATTATCAAGTGAGTTTGCAATCTGTTTGTTTTTATTAATATCTTTGTCCAAATCCGTTTTGCCCCAACCATGGAAAAACTTAAATTATTTTTTGAGGAAAGTGCTTTCGGCGTTTGCTCCAAACTTGGAGAAAAATTGAATTTCCCTATCGATAGCATTCGCTTATTTTTTATTTACACCTCTTTTGTTACGCTGGGTTCGCCCGTGGTTTTGTATGTATCCATGGCGATGATGCTGAAAATTAGAACCTATTTTCGAAAAAAAAACCACCCTGTCTTATTCGATTAAAGATTTGTAAATTTTCGCTTGCCCAAAAGCAAGAAGTACAGAAAAATTACCCCAACTGGCCCTGAACCGCCCACTTCTGGTAAATTGGTCCCAGCAGGTGCGGACTTAACTTTTTTGGATCCTAGAAAATCTCCATAGGCCCGCAGGATGGCCTTTGCAAATTGCCCTTCACCCTTGCTTAAATAGTTGATGGCTGCCAATCCTTCAAAAAAGCCTTTGGCAAGAAAGATTGCTGCAAAGCGAAGAACGCCCACGTTTTTATACAGCATGGACAAGCTGTTTCTACAATTCAAATAAAGCTTTTGGGCACTTGCTCTGTCCAAGGTAGCTCCACCCTGGTGGTAGACTACAGCCGAACCGAGGTATCCAATTTTTCGCCCAGACTTGCGCAATCTCCAGCACAAATCTATTTCCTCCATGTGTGCAAAAAAGCTAGCGTCAAAACCTCGATGTGTATAAAAATCAGTTGCTTTCATAGCCAAACAGGCGCCTGAAGCCCAATCTACCTGGAGGGTATCGTCGTATTGTCCAGAATCTTGCTCCAAGTGATTCCAAATTCTACCACGGCAATACGGGTAACCCCATACATCTACAAATCCCCCTCCTGCCCCGGCATAATCAAAATAGGCTCGATCCTTCCAAGAAAGAATTTTAGGTTGCACCGCAGCATAATCCGGGTGATTTGCTAAAAAGTCTACTAAACTCTGGTCCCAACCAGGGGTAACCTCTACATCGGTATTGAGCAAGATTAGGTATTCGTATTGCCCTTTCAGCTGCTCCAAACCAAGATTATAGCCCCCAGTAAATCCGTAATTGCGATCCAAGGAAATCAGTGGCAGTTTTGGAAAATTCTCCTTTACATAGGTCAATGATCCATCCGTACTCGCATTGTCGATCATCCACAGCTCATAGCGACTGTATTCAAGGACAGACGGAAGAAAAGAGGGCAGTATCCCTTCCCCATTGTAATTGAGTAGGACGATGGCACAGGGTTTCATCCAAACAAATTGCCTAAATCCATCCCTGGAATAGAAGGGATCATTCCCTCCGTCGCAGCCTTCATTTCGTGCTTAATTTTTTCATCGATTAATTCCATGGCTTTATTGGTAGCTGCCACGATCAAATCACTGAGCATCTCACGGTCCTGCGGGCTTAGCAAGGATTCATCGAGTTCCATCGTCAGCACCTTTCGCTCTCCACTCACGACAACTTTCACCAATCCTGCTCCTGACTCCCCTTCGGCTCTCAGATGCACCAATTTGGACTGTGCTTCCTTAATTTTGGCTTGGGCCTCTTTTACCTTGCCCATCATGCCCATGAAATCAAACATAGTGCTTTGTATTTATTTTTTTTAAAACTCCCCTCGGGCGGTAGTTGTTGACAGCTCCTTACTTTGGCAACTATACTGCAGCCTGTAACTTGGCAATCAACGAATTCAAGGTCAAGCTCTCCTGTGTCCCACTGGCCAAGGCCTTTACTGCTAAGGTCTGGGTAGCAATTTCTTGATCTCCACAAATACCTACGAACGAAAGCTGTTTTTTGGCAGCATACTCCAACTGCTTTTTGAGTTTGCATACCTCCGGATAAAGTTCGGTTCGGATGCCTGCATCCCGCAAGATGGGAAGACATTTCAAGGCGTAGTCAAATCCCGCTTGATCAAAATGAGCCAACAACAGCTGTGTTCCCTCCAGGTGATCTGTTGGAAACAGCTCAAGCTCCTCCAACACATCATACAATCGGTCTACCCCAAAGGAAAATCCGACTCCGGGCACGCCCGGCAAACCAAATACTCCGGTGAGGTTGTCGTATCGACCTCCTCCACTGACCGAACCGATGGATACTCCGTGTACCTTCACTTCAAAGATGGCACCCGTATAATAGGATAATCCTCGAGCTAGCATGGGATCAAAGTCGACATGATTTAAGTTGCTTCCCATTTGCTCCAGTAGCCCAAAGACCACCTCAAGTTCCTGTAAACCCTGAATACCAGTAGGAGAATTTTTCAAAAATTCGCGGAGCACCTCAATTCGGGTGCTCACCCCTTCTTTCAGGCTCACAAGAGGTTCTAGTCTGGCGAGGGAGGCATTTTCAAATCCCCGCTGTTGCAGCTCTTCCTGTACTTTCCCCCAACCAATCTTATCCAGCTTGTCAATCGCCACACAGAGTGGACCTTCTTTTCCATCCGCACCAATGGCTTGGGCGATGCCGGTCAGAATTTTGCGGTTGTTAATTTTTATGGAATACTGAGTCAATCCCAATTTGGCAAACACCTGACGGACCATCCCAATGATTTCGGCTTCACAGAGCAGGCTGTCTGTACCTACCACATCGGCATCACATTGGTAAAACTCTCGGTATCTCCCTTTTTGGGGACGATCCGCTCTCCAGACAGGCTGGATTTGGTATCGCTTAAATGGAAAAGAAAGTTCATTGCGATTCATAGCCACATAGCGCGCAAAGGGCACCGTGAGGTCATAGCGAAGCCCTTTTTCGGATAGCTTATTCAGGTTTGCAACGGATCCCTTGGAAAGATCGTCTGGTGCTACCTCCTTGAGAAAGTCTCCGCTATTTAAAATTTTAAATAAAAGCTGATCTCCTTCATCCCCATATTTTCCGGTGAGGGTGCTCAGGTTTTCCATTGCCGGCGTCTCGATCTGTTGGTACCCAAAGAGTTGAAAAGTAGCCTTGATTACATCTAGGATATAGTTTCTTCGTGCCATTTGAATAGGCCCAAAATCACGCGTACCCTTGGGAAGACTCGGCTTTTGCATGGTGGTTTCTTGAATTTGAAATCAAATTTACCCAAAATTCCCAAAACGAATGACGGCAAGAATAAAATCGAAAGATTTGTAGGCAGAAAAGATAAGTTTATATACTTTTGCAATCCGTTTCGAATTCAAAAATTTTAAAACATACGACCATGGGTGTTACAACGCTAAAAAGAAAACTGAAAAGAAAAAGACAGGGTCAAACTGGACGAGTGATTAAAATCAAGCAATTAAGCGCCAAGCCTGTGATCAAAAATGTGGACGTAGAAGCAATCAAAGCTTCCTTCGCAAAATGATAGAATCTTTTTTCTTAAATATAAAATAGCGACCAGTGTCGCTATTTTTTTTTATCCTAGGTGCTCAAAGCTCCTCTTTTTCCAAGTTCAACTACCCGCAGGTTGGTGATTTTTCCAGCACCCAAATCGAATCGCAATAGCGTCCGTATCTGGTGAAAACCATGCTGACCCACCGCCCCAGGATTCATGTAGAAGCAGTTGAGCTCAGGATCATACTCCACCTTGCAAATATGGGAGTGCCCACAAACAAAAAGTTGGGGCTGTAGCATCCGGAGGCGCTCCTTTACCCCTTTTGCATAGCGGGGAGGGCTGCCCCCAATATGGGTCATGGCTACCTTCACCCCTTCCAATTCAAAAACCTGCCACTCTGGAAACTGCTTCTGCACTACCTGATCGTCAATATTTCCAAAAACGGCACGCAAGGGTTTGTTTGGTGGCAATCCACTGAGGATGCTCACATCTCCGATATCTCCAGCATGCCAAATCTCATCCACCTCCTGTAGGTAATCACAAGTTTTGTGATCCAAGTAACTGTGGGAATCCGAAATCAATCCAATTTTTAGCGACATTTTGACAAGAAAGTCAGTAAATTTTGACCTCAAATAGGCAGTAGTTTATTCAAAAACCAAATTCCCCTATGAAAAACACCTTCCTTCTTTTCGCCCTTCTTTTTCTTATCGGCACCAAAGGCATCGCCCAAAATACAGTCAAAGATTCTATTCAAGTGCTGTCCATCCCTCAATTTGAAAAAATGTCTTCGAAAAGAAAATCAAAGATCTTGGATGTACGAACTCCAGAGGAGGTAGCAGAAGGTCATTTGATAGGATCCAGCTCGGTAAATTTTCTTAGTCCTAACTTCAGTAAGGAGGTTCAAGCCCTAAACAAAAACAAAACCTACCTCTTGTATTGCAGATCAGGAACTCGTACCCGCAAAGCTGCCGATGCAATGCAAAAAATGGGATTCAAACACGTATACATGCTGGAAGGAGGCATTACAGCCTGGAAAGAAGCAGGCAAAGAAGTAGTCAAATGAGTTTGATTCGGTCCATAGATCCCTGGACAGGTGAGTTGCTGAAAGAATTTTCTGCCCTTAGTCCTCAAGAGATTGAAACTTACTTAAATCGTGCGGAACAGACTTTTTCTTCCTGGAGGGAGCTCCCTTACACAGAGAAGGCCGCATTGATGCGTCGAGTAGCAGCGCTCCTCTTGGAAAAAAAAGAACCCTTGGCCCGCCTCATCAGTCAAGAAGTAGGAAAAGTGATTCAGGAATCACGAGCTGAAATTGAAAAATGTGTCTGGGTCTGCAATTTTTACGCAGACCAGGCTGCCTCATTTTTAGCAGCTGAAGAGATCCTCCTCCCCGATTCCAAAAGGGCAAAGGTGATTTTTCAGCCGCTGGGAATAATCCTTGGAGTGATGCCTTGGAATTTTCCGTTTTGGCAAGTATTCCGCTTTGCTGCTCCTACCTTGATGGCAGGAAACGTAGCCCTGCTAAAACACGCCTCCAATGTACCGCAATGTGGGTTGGCCATTCAAGATATATTCGAAGCGGCAGGTTTTCCAAAGGGCTGCTTTCAAAGCCTGTTGATTGACGGGCCACGTGCTACCGCCCTTCTTGAGGATCCTAGAGTTAAAGGCGTGAGCCTAACCGGCAGTGAAAGAGCAGGCGTGAGTGTGGCTTCAGCAGCAGGAAAAAATTTAAAAAAATCACTGCTTGAACTCGGAGGCAGCGACCCATTTATCGTCCTTGCAGACGCAGATCTCCCCAAGGCTGCTGCCGCAGCAGTAAAGTCGAGGATGATTAACTTTGGCCAAAGCTGCATCGCTGCCAAACGATTTATCATCGAAGACGCCGTATACCATGAATTTGTAGCACTATTTCTACAAGAACTGAAAATACTGAAGCCCGGAAGCCCTATGGATGAAGATGCCTCCTATGCTTGCATGGCTCGGCCAGATCTTGCAGCCGAACTTTACAAACAAGTGCGCGAAACGGTAGCTCTTGGCGCTCGGATTTTGGTAGGTGGCAATGCTCCAGAATCGGGTTCGGCATGCTTCGAACCTACTGTTCTCGAAAATATCCCCAAAGGATCACCCGCCTATTCGGAAGAGCTTTTTGGGCCAATTGCCAGCCTCTTTAAGGTAGCCTCGGCTGAGGAAGCCATTGCTTTGGCCAATGCAACTGAATTTGGATTAGGAGCATCCCTTTGGACAGCTGATCTTACCCGTGGAGCAGCGCTTGCGGCCAATTTGGAATCAGGAGCTGTATTTCTCAACACCTTAGTTGCCTCACACCCGATGCTGCCTTTTGGAGGAATCAAAAAGTCTGGGTATGGGCGGGAACTGAGCAAACAAGGAATCTTGGAATTTGTCAATCAAAAAACCGTTTATCTCGGTTAATCGCCCTCTTTGACAAAGAAATGCATAGGCTTTGCAAATGCCCGATTCCTTTCTATTTTTACATGCCAAAAATTTGTCCCTAAGCAATGAGAGAACTACAATTTCGGGAAGCCTTGAGAGAGGCAATGTCCGAGGAAATGAGACGAGATAAAAACGTCTTTTTAATGGGTGAAGAAGTTGCCGAATACAACGGTGCTTACAAAGTATCCCAAGGGATGCTGGATGAATTTGGTCCTGAGCGTATCTACGATACTCCCATCTCCGAACTTGGATTTGCTGGCCTCGGGGTCGGCGCAGCCATGAATGGCTTAAAGCCAATCATTGAATTCATGACCTTCAACTTTTCGTTGGTGGCTATCGATCAAATCATCAACTCTGCCGCAAAAATGTATGCCATGTCGGGGGGTGCTTATGCTGTGCCAATCGTATTTCGTGGTCCTACAGGCAATGCAGGGCAGCTGGGTGCGACCCACTCTTCCAACTTTGAAAACTGGTTTGCCAATACTCCTGGACTAAAAGTAATCGTTCCTTCCAATCCTTCCGATGCAAAAGGCTTGCTTAAATCTGCAATCCGTGACCCAGATCCAGTGATATTTATGGAGTCTGAAGTCATGTATTCTGACAAGGGCATGGTCCCAGATGGGGAATACTTGCTTCCGATAGGCGTAGCTGACATCAAGCGAAAGGGCACGGATGTAACTGTGATTTCCTTTGGAAAAATGATGAAGGTAGCCCTCGAAGCAGCTGAAGACATGGAAAAATCAGGGGTTTCCTGTGAGGTGATTGACCTGCGAACTGTTCGTCCAATCGACTATGCGACTTGTGTAGAATCTTTGAAAAAGACCAACCGTGTGGTGATCGTGGAAGAAGCCAATCCGCTTGCAGGCATCTCTTCCGAGCTCACCTACCACTTCCAACGCCATGCTTTTGATTACCTAGACGCTCCTGTCATCCGTGTCAACTCTATGGATATTCCATTGAGCTATTCGCCATCCTACATTGATGTGACTATCCCCAATGTAAAGCGCACGGTAGAGGCCATTCAAAAAGTGCTTTACAAGAGCTAAGCCTTTACTTCGAATTATTCCCACCCAGACCCAAAACGGTCTGGGTTTTTTTATTTATTGAGTTTTCTGATTCATGCTAAAAAAAAATCCCGAATTCATGGAATCCGGGATTAGTAGCTCAACCCATCTATCTTTACATATTAGAAATTAGTTGCGAACAGGAGCTCCTCCTTGTTCGCCTTGCCCTTCACCCCCATCTTTCAAGTCGTCGTTGGTGATGGACTTTCTCTTTTTAGGGCGCTGGTCCAAAGTCATCTTGCCGATTCGGTAATTGAAGTTGATCTTAAAATTCAAATTTTGAAGACGAGAAGTACTGTTCTGTACAATGCTTGGCGTCACGATTTCGTTTCGGATGACCATTTCCTTCATTAAGAAATTTTCAGCACCGAATCCAAAGGAGCCTCTCTTTTCTTTAAACTGCTTATTGAAGTTCAATCCATAGGCAGCAAAGCCTCCCGAGGAACCTTGCAACTGGACCTGACGGCCTCTCGCAAAGGTGAACAACTGAATTTGCCAATCTTTGGGAAGAGTGTAGTTACCAAACATTCGGCCACTCACCACAAACCCTTCGTTTTGGGCGGCAAACTTTGAATCTGTCAAGCCATTGTCTAGCATGGAATAGTAAAGATCCATCCCACCATTCAAAGAAAATTTGTTGTTCAGGTTGACGTTGAAAAAGAGGTTGGTTCCTACGGCTTGCTCTCGACCGATATTTTCGAATGAGGTAAATATGATGCCGTTCTCCCGCACATTGCGGATGGATTGGATAGAACCAGTAGTATTTCTATAGAATCCTGTAAAATTCAAAGTGGTGCCTTTGATAAAGGTACTGTACCCGATTTCATAGTTATCGGTCAATTCCGGATCTAGCTCAGGATTACCTTGAGACTGCTGCTGAGGATTGGATGCTTCAATGTTTGGATTAAGAAAACGAAGGGAAGGGCGCTGGATTCGGCGGTTGTAAGCCAATTTGAGCATGTTCCCATTCTTTAATTTTCTGCTTGCATTGATGCTGGGCACCAAAGTACCATAGGAAGGAATCTCGGCTTTAAAGTCCGTTTTAAAATCCGCAGTGATTGTGGTGTACTCGTACCTAAACCCTGGCTTCAAGGTGTAGTTTTTCAGTACTTGAACGGTGTAGGAAAAGTAAGCAGCTGTTACATTTTGATTGTAGCTAAACTCGTTGCTTAAGGTAGGATCGGGTAGCGCTACAAATGAACCTGTCGGGCCCTGAGCCAAGAAATAAGAGAAATCTGAAGATGCCCTTCTCGAAATATTTTTAGCACCGTATTCAATGATCTGAGAGCCCTTTTCATTGAGAGGATTGACATAATCTACCTGAACCGTAAACTCTTCATTTTTGCTAGGGTTCACGTTTTTAAGTCTTGAAAAGATCGTTTCCAAGTCATTTTCTTCAAAAAGGGTGTTCGTAAACGAGTTGTCTCGAAGGTTATTGGAGTACAAGGTCAGGAAACTCAATTCCTTTCCTTTTTTCTCAAAAGTCTTGGTGTAATTCAAACTAACATCCACCGAATTGGAGTTGTCCAAGGTGTTGGTCTCTCGGTTTTGCTGGGCACGCAACACGTCATTCAGCGAATTTTGAGTTAGAAAATTGTACTGCCAGTTTTCAGAGTTTCGAATACCAAAATTGATTGCTCCTGTAATGAAGTTTTTGGAATCAATTTCGTAATCTACCCCAAAATTGTAGCGCCCAAAAATCTCGCTTCGTTCGGTATCTGCCGATTGTTGGGAAGTGGACACACTTCCATTTGCAAGGTTGGTCACCTGTTTATTATCGAAGCTTCCCAAAATATTGTATCCTGAACGGCCAAATCCACCCAAGGAAAACCCCATTTTACCTTTACGTGCTGATCCCTGAAGACCCAGGTTGGATCCTCTCCATCCTGCTGCAGAATTAACATTAAGTGTCATTCCTTGCAGATTATTTTTCTTGGTTACGATATTGATTACCCCAGAAGTACCTTCCGCATCAAATCTTGCGGATGGCGAGGTAATCACTTCAACAGCCTTTATTTCGTCCGCAGGGATTTGCCGTAAAGCATCCGCGATGGAGGAAGCAGCAATTGCGGAAGGCCTGTTGTCAATCAATACCAGGATATTGGAGCTACCTCTCATGGATACATTACCATTCAAGTCTACGGATAGCATGGGCACACGGCGAAGTACATCGGTGGCATCTCCACCTGCTGTGGTTTTATCGTTCTCAGCTTTGTAGATGGTTCGGTCTACTCGCTCCTCAATCAGTTCCCGCTGTCCTTGTACGGTGATTTCCTGGAGGGCTACTCCTTCATCTGACAGGGCTATTTCCCCTAGATCAATGTCAGAGTCGAGCGAATTTACATTGACTGTACGCTTGATGGTTTCGTATCCTAGAAAGGAAACCTGCAATTCGAAGGTGCCTACTGCAAATCCAGTGATGTAAAAAACGCCGTTTCCATCGGCCACGGCACCTGCGATTGAGGTGGTGGTTCCGGATTTGTAGAGCGCCGCAGTGGCATAGCCAATTGGTCCTCCAGTTTTAAGGTCTTTGGCCACACCCAGAATACGGATGGGCTCTTTTTCCGCTCCTGTCTGTTGGCCAAAAGCCATTTGAACATACAGGAAGAGAAAAGCAATAAGTAGTTGTACTTTATTCATGGTTTAGTTTTCAAAGAGACGGATTAGTCCCCCTATATACCGCAAAGGTGGGGAGATTGTTTGGGGTACTCAAATCCGATAGACCAGCATAAACTTCCTATCGACCAATAACCCAAAATGAGAGACTAAAATTTTAGGTGACAAAAAGAAGGGTTTGATAAGTTTATTTTGCCTTTTCGTGGTCAAGAATAAGGGTTTGGTAGATTTGATTCAGAGAAAAAAATAAAATGACTT
>SXYU01000049.1 GCA_005788235.1 Cytophagales bacterium | reverse complement strand
GGTGCTGGACGAGAAAACTGTTCAGGGTTGGAGGGATGCCATTCCGATGAAGCGTGGTGGACAGCCTCAAGAAATTGCCGATGTCTGTGTGTTTCTCGGTTCAGAAATGAGCAGCTACATCTCAGGTCAAGTACTCCATGTTAATGGAGCGATGTATACCTAACCTTTGAGGTCTTTTTTGTACCTCGAAGGTTTCTATCATCCTTTGAGGTCTTTTTTGACCTCGAAGGATTTAACTCCTTAAGGAAGACAGAATGAAACCTTCGAGGTTTTGGTAAACCTCCAGACGAAATTTTAAACCTTCGAGGTTTTTTAAACCTCAAAGGTCTTTTTCCAAGAAGGGATAGCGGTAGTCGGTGGGGGAAACGAATGTTTCTTTGATGGTGCGCGGAGATACCCAACGAAGCAAGTTGATCATGGAGCCTGCTTTGTCATTTGTCCCTGAGGCTCTAGCGCCACCGAAAGGCTGCTGTCCTACCACTGCGCCTGTAGGCTTGTCGTTGATGTAGAAATTGCCAGCTGCATGCTTTAATTTTTGAGTGGCTAGCTCAATGGCATAGCGGTCCTGAGAGAAAACGGCTCCAGTTAGTGCATAAGGAGACGTTTGATCTACTAACTCCAACACGGTCTCAAAATGCTCCTCATGATACACATAGATGGTCAAGACAGGGCCAAAGATCTCCTCACACATGGTCTTGTACATGGGATCCTGAGTGAGAATGACTGTTGGCTCGATAAAGTAGCCTTTAGACTTGTCGTACTTTCCACCAGCAATGATCTCTACGCCTGGAGCAGCCTTGGCCTGCTCGATGTAAGCCGTGATTTTGTCAAAGGATTTTTCATCAATTACCGCATTGATAAAATTGCTGAAGTCCTCAGTCCCTCCCATGGTCATCGATGCTAGGTCTTCAAGCATGTAATTTTTTATTTCTTCCCAGAGGTTGGAAGGAAGGTAGGCTCTCGATGCAGCAGAACATTTTTGGCCTTGGTATTCAAAAGCACCCCGAACGAGTCCGACGGCTACAGCTTTTGGATTAGCGGATTTGTGTGCCAAGACAAAATCTTTGCCTCCTGTTTCCCCCACGATTCTTGGATAGGATTTATAGCGGGTGATGTTTTCGCCCACCGTCTTCCAGATATGCTGGAAGACTCCAGTGGATCCGGTAAAATGGATTCCCGCAAAATCTGGGTGCTTGAAAATCACGTCTCCTGCCGTAGGTCCGTCCACATAGACCAAGTTGATCACGCCATCAGGTACGCCGGCCTCTTTGAATACTTCCATGAGTACTTGGGCGGAATAGATTTGGGTATAGGCAGTTTTCCATACGACAGTATTGCCCATCAAGGCTGCAGATGTCGGCAAGTTACCTGCAATGGCTGTAAAGTTGAAGGGAGTCAGGGCAAACACAAAGCCCTCGAGGGGTCGCTGTTCCAATCTATTCCATACACCCGTACCAGACACGGGAGGTTGTTGGGAATAGATTTCGCACATGTACTTTACATTGAAGCGGAGGAAGTCAATAAATTCACATGCCGAATCAATCTCTGCCTGAAAGGCATTTTTGGACTGTCCAAGCATGGTAGCTGCATTGATTCGGGCACGGTAAGGACCTGCGAGTAAGTCGGCTGCTTTTAGGAAAATTGCTGCGCGCTGTTCCCAGGCCATATTTTCCCAGGCTTCCTTCGCTCCTAATGCAGCTTGAATTGCCTGCTCCACATGGGAACGGTCTCCTTCGTGAAATCGACCTAAGATATGCTGGTGATCGTGTGGGGGAGAAACTGTCCTTGTCTTGCCTGTTCGCACTTCTTCGCTCCCGATATACATAGGAATGTCTTTTTGTTGGGAACGGAATAAGGCCAGCATGGCTTGAAGTTCTTTTCGCTCGGGGCTACCTGGAGCGTATGACTTTATAGGTTCATTTACTGGAGTAGGTGCGTTGAAAAATCCCTTTAACATGGTGATTGCGTTTGTTTAAATTAAGAAAACAAAGATAGGATATCCCTAGGAATGTGGAGCTGCTTTTCCTTACAAAAGGAGCTCTAGTTCTTGTAGGTGTCGGATTTCGTAGGTGGGCTTGAGATCTATGGATTTTCCCTCGGGATTGAAGTAAACTTGGTCTATGGCCGCTCGCTGTGCTCCAAGAATGTCTGAGTTGGGGTTGTCACCAATCATAAGGCAGGTCGCTGCGTCTGCTTGAAGTTGCTCCAGCGCAAAGTAGAAAATTCGTGGATCTGGCTTTTTATAACCAGTAGTTTCCGAAGTGACAATCAATTCGAAGTAGCTATTCAGACCAGAGGAATTCATTTTTTTTGCTTGGGACTCGTTAAATCCATTGGTGATCAGGTGTATGCGGTACTTTTTTTTCAAGTAGTCCAAAATCTCTTTGGAATAGGGAAATAAATGCGGTTTGGAGGAGGTGCGGTGCATGAAATCCTCCTCAAAAGGTGGGGGGATTGAAGCAGCATTCCCGCCAGCATGGCTAAAAATCCGGGGGAAGCGTTCACGGCGCAGTCCCTGTTTGTCGATTTTGCCGAGGTTGTAGTCATCCCACAATTGGTAGTTGACCGTATGAAAAGAGGAGAAAAACTGCTCGAAAGTCGGAATGCCTAATTCTTGCAAGGCATAAATTTGGTAAAGTTCGAAGAGGGATTCGCGCACATTCCGATCGTAATCCCAGAGCGTGTGGTCTAGATCGAAGAAAAGATGCTTGTAGATTTTCAATTGACTTAGCGTCTGTACTGGTTGTTTTGTATTTTATTGACTGCTAGTTCTCGGTTGGACTTTAGGATTTCGTAGGTTTCTTGATCCTTGGTTAGGTTCGCATCTTTTTGAATCAGTATGAAAATCTGTTGTAAGATTTCAAGGTATTCTTCCAAGATGTAGTAAAACATCCACTGATCCGTCCTGCGGCTACCTAGGAGACCGGCATTCTTTAGGTATATCAAGTGCCGGCTCGTTTTTGTTTGGGTAAAGTCCAAAATTAGTTCCAGGTCTGAGATGCTTAATTCCTTATTCTGCATTAATAGATGTAGGATGCGGACCCTCGGTTCTTCCGAAAGTGCTTTAAAAATTCGCAAACCATAGTTTAAACTGATATTTTTGAGTCTCATTAGTAAGTTTTAACTTCGGAAACGAGGTGAAACGAAAATAATCGCTGAAATTGGCTTAAAATCTTGAAGAAGTCCAAGGGCAGTACATCTTTGAACCCAATATTCGTGAAAATTACCTATTTCTATGCGTTAATTCTGTTGACGGGATTTTTTTTCTGCGCACAAGACCTGATTGCTCAAGATAATCAAGAAAAAAAAGTCATTCAACTTTCAGGGATTATCCTCAATGCTGATAGTACAGACGCCGTCCCTGGAGTAAATATTTATGTTCCTAAAAAAGGCAGGGGAACAGTTTCTGGACGATTTGGCTATTTTTCTATGCCGGTTCTTGAAGGAGATACCATTTTATTCACGTTTATTGGTTTGAAAAAGCAAACCTTCAATGTCCCCCAAAAAATGGAGAATGACCGCATCTCCTTGATTTTGACCATGGAAGTGGACGAAATCGCGCTTGCTGAAATTGAGGTCATGCCTTATCCTACTGAGGATGAATTTAAGCAAGCGGTGCTAACCATGTCTGTGGTAGATCCGATGTCCATTAGCCGATCGAATATGCGTCCAGAGATGCTGCTCCGGTGGGCGGAGTCGATGCCTGCTTCTGGCAATGAGAATTTCCGAGCCTTCCAAGAGTCCCAAATGCTCCAAAATCAAGATATTTATGGACCTAGGCCCTTGCGTATCTTGGACCCTTTTGCCTGGTCTCAATTTATCCGGTCTATCAAACGAGGAGACTTTAAAAGTAAGTAAACCAGATTTTTTTCGAGGTTTTGGGTGATTTTCAATAAATCCTTGACAAACATTTGGTCGGATTTATTTAAAAGGATATCTTTGTGCCTCATTTCAGAAAAGCAATATTTAAAACTAGCAATAGCATGAAAAGCGATATTCATCCAAACTATAGAGATGTGGTATTTTACGACACCTCTAGTGAGTTCAAGTTTTTGACCAAATCCACCATCGAAACCAACGAAACTATCGTGTGGACCGATGGTAACTCCTATCCAGTGTACAAAATTGAAGTAAGTTCTGAATCTCACCCATTCTACACAGGTAAGAAAATGTTGTTGGATACTGCAGGTCGTGTGGAGAAATTCAACAAGCGCTACGCAAAAAAGTAATTTGGACTTTCATCCTTCGAAAAAGTCTCCCGGAGCATGTATTCCGGGAGACTTTTTTATTTTTGTTCCATGAAGCACCTTCTGTTGTTTGACGACCCTGCCATACGCGGGTCTCTCCTTCCCTTCACCTTTACTCGTCCAGTGGCCGACCTTCGTGTTGGGATCCTAAAGATTTCAGAGAAATGGGAGAGATACACAGGAGCAGAGGTGTCCTATTGGACTCAAGATTACCTACAAACTCTTTTTCCAAGAGCAGAACTTCAGGCCATCGCCATCAACGGTTCCTGGTTGCCTGATACAAATTCTTGGCAACAAGTCTCTTCCTTGAAAGAAGATGAGGCTTTATTTTTTGGAAAAACCTTGTTGGCCACCGCTTGTGGAGGGCAAGAAAAAAATTTGGCTTTTGCCTCTGAAAAGAAAATCATTCGAGCCGCCCAAGAACCTGTTTTACTTCAGAAAACTTGGCATATTTTTCAATTCAATGCGGCAGAAATTGGAAAGGATTTTACCCTGATCACTTCCGGAAGAACTTCCAAGCCCATTCTAGATCCCCACACCCGCTGCTATGGGGAACATCAGATTTTTATCGAAGAGGGGGCTCAAATCAGAGCTGCAGTACTCAATGCTGAGGGAGGACCTATTTATTTGGGGAAAAACTCCGAGGTGCAAGAAGGCGCCTTGATTCGAGGCCCTTTTGCGCTATGCGAAGGATCCACGGTCAATATGGGAGCAAAATTACGAGGAGATACCACTATTGGGCCCTATTCGAAGGTGGGTGGTGAGGTGTCGAATTCGGTAATTATGGGCTATTCCAACAAGGGTCATGATGGATTTTTGGGCAATTCAGTGATTGGAGAATGGTGCAACCTGGGTGCAGATACGAATACCTCCAACCTTAAAAACAACTATGCGCCTGTTAAACTCTGGGATTATACTAAAGGAGGTTTTGCCACTACTGGACTTCAGTTTTGTGGTCTGATGATGGGAGACCACAGCAAGTGCGGCATCAAT
>SXYU01000048.1 GCA_005788235.1 Cytophagales bacterium | reverse complement strand
ACCAAGAAAATAAGGATGATGGTTCCCAATACTCCCATGTTACGGGAGGACCAAGCGCTGTTTGAACTGCCTTTGGAGGTAGAGTAAGCGACAGGTCGAGCAGACTTGTTGTAAAGTGATAGCGTGATAGAGTAGATGATGTGACCAATCACTGAAATATAGGTCAGGTAAGACAACAACTTTACTGCTGGATTGGTAGTCATAAACTTGGCATACATGTTAAAAGCCTGACCTCCATCTCCTTTAAAAAGAAGTAAATTTCCGGATACATGTCCCGTCAAAAACAGAATAAGAAAAAGACCGGTCAGCGCCATAATCAATTTTCTTCCAAGGGTGCTATTCAAGGTTTTGGTAACCCAACTCATAAATAATTAAGATTAGTTTAAAACAAACTGATTTTGCCGTTCAATCGTTCAAATTTACATTCGAGAAGGCTAGTATCCAATCTGTGCAAGAACTGTAAACTTATTTTGAACGATTCTAAATAAACCATCGGGTTTGGGTGGAATAATCTTAATTTTAACTTACTTTCAACAGTCTGTTCAATTTTATTGTTTTAATTTTTGATGGTTTTTCTCCATTGATCCGTTTACTTCGTATACAAAGAAAAATTTGAGTGAATTCTTTCCTCCGAACCCATTCTCAATGCCCATTTTAATCCAAGCATAGTCACCTTGACCGATATGAAGCTTAAATTTTATTTTATTCTTTTTTCCATCGCATTTTTTTCAAGCCTGAATTCCACCTGGGCTACACACATTCGTGCTGGCGAAATCATTGCGGAACGCATTTCGGTTCAAACACTCACCTACCGAATCACAGTAGTAGGCTACACGGATACTCGTTCGTCCGTCGTCTTTGGCCCAGGGCGAATCAATTTTGGAGATGGCAGGGAGGAGCAGCTCAATACAAAAAGTGATTTTTCGCTGGTTGAAGATTTAGGAGATTTGATCGAAAAAAACACTTTTGTGATCACACATACTTTTCAGGGCCCCGGCAAATACAAGATTCGTTTCTTAGAATTCAACCGAAATGACCTGACCCTAAACATGAACAATTCGGTAGACACGCCATTCTATGTGGAAACCGAAATCACCATAGATCCCTTTATCGGGGTCAACAACTCCCCAGTTTTGACCATCCCACCGGTGGATAATGGCGCCGTAAATGTGCGGTATATTCACAATCCTGGGGCTTACGATCCAGATGGAGATAGCCTTTCGTACCGCATTGAAATTCCCAAACAGGGATTTGAGCGTGTTGTCAACAATTACCGAGACCCTGCAAGTCCAGAATTCAGTAAGAATAAGGAGGATGGTACTGGCCCTGCTTTTATGAGGGTGGATGCCATTTTTGGGGACCTAGTTTGGGATGCTCCCGGCACTGCTGGGCAATATAGTGTGGCAATGCGAATCACTGAATGGCGTAAAATTGATGGGAAGTATGTTGAAATCGGCTACGTAGTTCGGGACATGCAGATTATTATTGAAAACTCGAAAAATAAACGTCCCAAACTGATTCTTCCCCCCGACCTCTGCGTGGTAGCAGGTACACGAATCAAGGAAATCATCCAAGGACAAGACCCGGATGGAGATCCTATCAAAATTGAAGTTTTTGGGGAGCCCATCGAAATCAATACCTCTCCAGCCAACTACAAACCAGAAAATGTTTTCCAGGTTCAGCCAGGCATCGTGAATTTTGATTGGCAAACGGTCTGCAATCATGTACGGGAACGAGAGTATGAGGTACGCGTACGCATTACCGACAAGCCGCTCACTGGACCTAAATTAGTAGATATTCAAACTTGGAAAATTAAAGTCATTGGTCCTCCGCCTGTTTGGGATGAATTAGAGCAATTGCCAGGTAGAACCCTAAAACTGGCTTGGGACCCTTATGCCTGTGCCACTTCTGCACAAGAAATGCAGGTGTGGAGAAGGCTTAATTCTGATCCTTATGAACCAGATTCTTGTGAAACAGGGATTCGCGCTGGTTACGAACTCATTGGGACTACCAACATGACTACCTTTAACTTTACCGACAAAAATGGAGGTGAAGGGCTAGCTCCAGGAAACACATATTGCTACAGGTTGGTGGCGGCATTCCCTAATCCAAGATTAGGAGAAAGTATTGTTTCAAAAGAAATCTGCATTACCATTGATGTGGATGTACCCATACTAACTAATGTAAGTATTATAGCCACAGATGAAAAAGATGGGGAGATTTTTGTCAAGTGGACTCCTCCCTACGACTTGGATAAAGTTCAATTTCCAGGACCCTATTCCTATGAATTGATCCGAAGCGAAGGATTTACTGGCGCGCAAAATCGTCTGTCATTGGGGAAAACCACGGACACCTTATTCACAGACAAAAAATTGAATACTAAAAATCTGGTTTACAATTACAAGGTGGTTTTGCTTGACAACAACATCAAGATTGATACGTCCACATCAGCCTCTTCGGTGCGACTCGAACCCACCATTATCAATGAAGCGATTGAGCTCAAATGGTCTTTTAATGTTCCTTGGAATAATTCCATAGGCAAATACACGCACGAAGTTTACCGAAACCGAGCGGATGCCGCAGCGCTTGATATAACCAACTTCGTTAAGATTGCAGAGGTAGATGTCTCCCAAAAGGGTTTCATTTACTTGGACGAAGGCAAATTTAATGGGGTGAAGCTAAAAAAAGACCTCGAATACTGCTATTATGTAGTGACCAAAGGGGCCTATAATGTAGCTAGACTGGTATATCCCCTCCAAAATCGATCTCAAATTATCTGCGCCAAACCAGATGACAACCGCCTTCCTTGTGCCCCAGTCCTTACTTTTGAAGGCCCCGATTGTGCAAAATATGTTGCGGAACAGGGCTGCGGCACGATTACCTACAGGCATGAGTTGAGTTGGAAACCAAATTTCAGTGGCACCTGTGACGATCAATTGAGTGGCTACCGACTGTACTTCAATCCGGATGGTAGCCCAGATGGAACCTTTACCCGCATTGGTCAATTTACCGCGATACAGCTTCGAGCGACGCTTACAAATCTCGCGAATTACAAAGGCTGCTATTACCTCACCGCAGTGGATCGCTCTGGCAATGAAAGCCCAAAAAGTAATGTGGTCTGCATCGACAACTGTCCGAATTACCTCCTACCAAATGCATTTTCTCCCAATGGAGATGGGCTCAACGATACCTTTATGGCATTTGATAACCCATTTTCAAAATGCCCTAGGTTTGTCACTCAAGTGGAGCTCTTTATAGTCAACCGCTGGGGTACAGAAGTTTTTCGATATGCGAGCCAAAGCGCGACAGAAAATGATCCTTTTATTCGTTGGGATGGAAAAGACCCAAGTGGAAATGAACTCCCAGCTGGGACCTACTACTATTCTGGAACAGTCTCTTTTGATGTGGTGGATCCTAACAAGAAACAGCAGACCCTAAAAGGAACGATTCAACTCATCCGCTGATGCATCAGGAATCCATCTTGCTCTTTGATGGACATTGTAGCTTGTGCAATGCGGCAGTTGATTTTGTACTCAAGCGCGACACCAAAAAAAAGTTACTTCTAGCCTCAATACAGGGTCCTGCGGGACAATTGGTAATGCAAAAGCATCAATTACCCCCAAGCTATTTGGATACACTAGTATTGGTAGAGCAAGGACAGATCTACCTCGGAAGTACTGCTGCAATTCGTGTAGCTCGACTATTAGGCGGAGGCTGGCCCCTCCTCTACTCGCTTATTATCATCCCAAAAGGATTACGAGACCGAATCTACCAATGGATTGGGAAGCGCAGGTACCAGTGGTTTGGTCGAAGAGCGAGCTGCAGATTGCCGACAGCTCGAGAAAAATCACACTTTTTGAATGAAAATCATCCCCTACTCAAGACGCTTGGATAATCATCCAATAAATAGGCATCCCTAGCGAAAAATTAAAGGAAATGTCACTGCCAAGGGATAAACCTGACGCCGGCTTGGGCCATCCCTGTTGTCTAATTTTCCATGGCGCAAGAACTCAAAGAGGGCCAAATATCGCTTTTGGAATTGCTAGAACTACCCCTAAAAACGGACTGGAAACTGATTTGACTGAAGCAAAAAAAACACTCCTCTGCCAGCAATCCTTTCATAAGCTGGCTTTCAGAAAATCGGAAAGAAATGCTTTCCAAACACTTCCCAATCTTAGAGGCGTTCTAGTCCTTTTCCATGGACTGATAAAAAAATTCTATATTTGCGGCTTAAATTTCGTCAACTAAAGAAATGAAAGCAATCGTATTTCCAGGCCAAGGAGCCCAATTTCCAGGAATGGGAAAATCCCTCTATGAAGAAAATCCAACTGCAAAGGCCTTATTTGAAAAAGCAAATGAGCAGCTCGGATTTCGAATTACGGATATCCTTTTTGAAGGAACAGAGGAGGAGCTCAAGCAAACTAAAGTAACGCAGCCCGCAATTTTTTTACACTCGGTCATTCTTGCGAAAACCACCCCAAGCTTTGCACCAGACATGGTTGCAGGACATTCCTTAGGTGAGTTCTCGGCCTTAGTTGCAAATGGAGTTTTAAGCTTTGAAGATGGGCTTGCCCTTGTATTTCAACGCGCCCTAGCCATGCAGGAAGCTTGTGAAATCAACCCCTCTTCCATGGCAGCAATCCTAGGATTGGAAGATCAGCTTGTGGAAGAGATCTGTGCAGGCATCACCGGGGAAATCGTCGTAGCTGCAAACTACAACTGCCCGGGTCAGCTCGTGATATCTGGAACCACCAAAGGGATTGAAATTGCCTGTGAGCTACTCAAAGTTGCAGGAGCAAAAAGAGCTTTGCCCCTGCCTGTTGGTGGCGCATTCCACTCTCCATTGATGGAGCCAGCTCGAGAAAAACTTCAAAAAGCAATCGAAGAAACTCAGTTCAATACCCCGATCTGTCCAATTTATCAAAATGTGAGTACGACAGCGGTAACAGATGTAGCCAAAATCAAAGCCAATTTAATTGCTCAGCTGACCGCACCCGTTAAATGGACCCAGTCCGTGCAACAGATGGTGGCCGATGGAGCTACAGAATTTGTAGAATGTGGGCCAGGAAAAGTCCTGCAGGGCCTCGTCAAGAAAATACATCCAGAAGCAATAGTATCTGGTTTATAAAAGGAAGCGCTCACCTAAATAAGGTGAGCATTTTTTTACTTGGCTTGCTTCCAAACTGAAACCTGACCTGGATCGGTGCATTCAGCAAGTAACTCAAGGGTAGTTTTCCCTAAAATTGGATGGATTTTTTTTGGAAGAATTTCGGCCAAAGGCTGCAGCACAAAGCCCCGCTGCACAAGGTAAGGATGTGGAATGGTTAGGAATGGGCTGTTCCAAACTTGGTCACCAAAATAAAGAATATCGATATCAATCGTACGGTCTCCCCATTGTTGCTCCCGAGTTCTTCCCAGCTGCTCCTCGATTCCTTGGATAACTTCCAAAAGCCCCATCGGATCCATTTGGGTGTGCAGCAGCAGTACTTGATTCAAAAAATTTCCAGCAGTCGCTACCCCTCCCCAAACTTCGGTT
>SXYU01000047.1 GCA_005788235.1 Cytophagales bacterium | reverse complement strand
TTGTTCGATTGTTTGATAGTTGAAATTAGGACTATCCAAAATCCTTCCGAAAAACTGGGGATAAAACTCTGCTAGTGGAAGTTTGATAAGTTGCCATTCGCCTGAAGTGCTAAATTGATGGACATAGGATGCGTTTTGGGTAGTTTTGGCTTTGATTCGAAACTCGTACCGTTTTCCATCTCCTTTAAGTCTGAGAAGGATATACTTATTTTTTGCTGTCAATTCTATTTTTTTATTCAGTTGAACTGAGGCGAAGCCGCCATTGTTAGCTAAGGATACATGACCCACAAACTTTCCATGCCCTGAATTAGTAAGCAAAAGCGAGCTTTTGGAGATGCCACCCATTACTCCATCGTTGACAATTCTCCAATCATCGACTGTAGATTGTGATGAAAATGAATAAATACGTTCAATTTCTGTGGGTATAAGCAGGGTGATCCAAAATAGCCAAAAAGCAAATTTCATTATTTCTTGATTGGTTAGATCTCAGTGGGAGACAGCTTAGTTTTATAACCCACAAACAAGGAGTTTTGTTGAAGAAGTCATTTTAGATTTTTTAAACTTGGATTTTTTTGCCCATCTGGAATAAACTACTTTAGGTATTTATTAGCTTCAAGATTATGAGTATAGCCATAGTTAGTCCTGGTAGAGATCCAAGAATATGGATAGCAGCACTTCGGTACCATCTTCCAACCCTAGATTTG
Organism: Cytophagales bacterium; assembly: GCA_005788235.1. Classification (GTDB taxonomy): domain Bacteria; phylum Bacteroidota; class Bacteroidia; order Cytophagales; family Cyclobacteriaceae; genus Algoriphagus. Next base: position 7,105 of record SXYU01000047.1, on the reverse strand, counting down.
CAAGTTTATCCGGAGATCGATCGACCAGAGGAGGTAAAAATGGCTTTGCTTTGGCAGCATCCTCCAGGATACCTAAAAAATTTTCCCAATTTGCAGTTAATTAGCTCGCTGGGTGCTGGAGTCGACCATATTTTATCAGATCCTGCTGTAGGAGATGAACTTCCGATCGTACGTATTGTAGACCAAAAATTGACTTGGTCCATGACTAATTATGTAATCATGGGTGTATTGAACTATCATAGGCAGTTCCTTCGTTACTACCATGACCAAAAAAGCAAGGTTTGGGACATGACCAATCCTGAGGTGCCTGTCAAAGTAGGAGTGATGGGAGTAGGAGCCTTAGGAGGGGATGTACTTGACAAGTTAGCAGGTTTGGGATTTGAGGTTATTGGTTTTGGCTTTTCAGAGAAAAAAGATTTCCGCTACCCATACTTTCAAAAAGATCAATTGGAAGAATTTCTTTCACAGGTAAATGTTCTAGTTTGTTTGCTTCCCCTTACCCCCGTAACCGAAGGGATTTTAAATATTTCGCTATTTAAAAAGTGTACAAAAGGCACTTATTTAATAAATGTAGCAAGAGGAAAGCATTTGAATGAAACAGATCTGTTGATTGCATTAAAAGAAGGAATGCTTTCAGGGGCACTTTTGGATGTGTATCAAGTAGAGCCCTTAAAGCAGGATCATCCTTTTTGGGAGGAAAAAAAGATTCAGCTCACGCCTCATATCGCTTCAGTAACGAATCCAAAAGCTGCAGCACCACAAATTATAGAAAATTATAAACGCTTAATTGCTAGTCTTCCATTGCTAAATCTCGTAAATCGTACAAGAGGTTACTAACTATCGACTATGGCAGCTCCTTTTACTATCCTTTGTCCAATTGATTTTTCAGAATGCGCATTGAATGCGCTAGAATATGCTGCGAAGATTGGGGAGAAGTACAAGGCTGAATTAATTGTTTTTCACATTTTAAATAAGCAAGATTACCAAATAATAGCTCCACTAGATTTGGATGGTACCTATCAAAAAGAATTTGTAGCGCAAAAATTGAAGAGTTTGCAAGAGACAGTTCTAAAGGAAAGCATTCCTAATGGGTTGCAAAGCTGTAAAGTGGAAATTTTAGAAGGAGCTATCGTACAAACCACGATTGAATATTCTAAAAAAATCAATGCGAATTTGATTGTAGTGGGCACAAATGGAATGAATGAGTTTAGGGAACAAGTGTTTGGAAGTCGATCTAGCAAGATGGTCCTTCAAACCGATAGAGACATTCTTGTGGTACCAAGAAAAGCTTTTTTCAAACGCCCTCGAAAATTAGTTTATGCCTCTGACTATGTCGAAGAAGACAAGTCTGCCATTAAAAAAGTGGTGGAGTTTGCGACATTTTTCGACTCAGAGATTGATATAGTTCACGTCTCATCAAGAACTCGTTTGATAGATAAAGCTCTTCACAAGACCATGGTTGAAGAAATTAAACTATCTATTTCTTATGATTTGGTGAATTATGCATTGAGGTCTTTCCGAGATGATTTAGCTCTTGGAATTGAGAATTATTTGCACCTTGCTAAAGGGGATATCTTAGTTGCGCTAAGTAAAAAGAAAGACTTTTTCGATCAATTATTTTCCAAAAATTTATCTCGAAAGATGTCTTATTTTATTACCAAGCCACTTTGGGTTATTAAAAGTTTCTAACTTCTTTTTTTGAAAAATAACCCCTTGATGTAGGATGAAAATTCCTGCCGCACTTCGGGTTTTGTTAAAATCCCACGAAGTACGTCTACGAAATGACCAGCAGTAAATTTTCTCGTGTCCGCTTTGGATCTAGGATTTTTTGGTTTTGATTTTTCTGCCTTATTGGCTTCTGCTGAATATGCGACCTCAACTTCATTTTTGGGTGGATAGCCACTTAAGCTATCTGCTTTTTGGAAGTAATCCTTCGCTTTTTCTTTTCTCCCTAATTTTTCTTCTACCAAGCCTAAATTGTTGAAAGCTACAGCATCCTCAGGATCTAGTTCTATGGCCTTCTCATAATCTGCAATCGCCCCCAAAAAATCTCCAATTCGATCCTTTAGGTAAGCCCTGCTGCTGTAGCGATAGGGGTTATTTGGATCTAAATTGGCAGCACGATCGAGTTCTGTGAGTGCCTCCTCATTTCTTCCTAATAAATGCAATACCACCCCGCGGTCGCTTAAATAATCTGTATTGTAAGGCTCTAGTTCAATTAAAATATCAAAATCTACCAAGGCCTCTGCCCCTTTTCCCAAGCGCGTTAATGTTCTTCCCCTAAAAAGATGGAAGAGGGGAGTTCCCTGTTCGGTTGTACTCAATTTTTGGAAGACTTCCAGTGCAGCATCAAAATTTCCTTGCTTATATAACGCTACTCCTTTTTCAAAATTCATCGTATTTCAATTGGCTTGCAAAATTAACCTAGAATCATCGATTAAAGTTTATTTGCTGAGAAATTCTCGATGGATTGCTGCCATCTATTATCTTTAGGTGCACGAGTTATTTCTACTATGGCCCTCCTTCCTGAATTAGTTTTAAAAGATTTAAAAGCAAATAAAATAGCCCCAATTTACTTTTTGCAGGGCGATGAGCCTTATTTTATTGACTTGATTAGTGACTACATCGAGAAGAATGCCATTCCTGAATTTGAGCGTGGGTTCAATCAACTCGTGCTCTATGGAAAGGAAGCTTCAGTAAGTACCATACTTTCCCATGCGCGCAAATTTCCGATGATGGCGGATCGACAACTAGTTTTGGTTAAGGAAGCTCAGAATATTCCCGACCTCGGAAATGAAGATGCTCAAAAATTATTGATTGGCTATCTCAGTAATCCGCTGCCCAGCACAATTTTGGTTTTTGCGTATAAGCATAAAAAATTAGATGGGAGAAGTAGTTTAAAGAAGGAGATCGAGAAAAAGGCAGTTTTTGTTGAAGCCGAGAAAATCAAAGATTGGAAATTAAATGAGTGGATTGAATCCTATTTCAAGGAATTGGGGCATCAAATTGAAACCAAAGCGGGCCAGTTGCTAGCTGACTCCATTGGCAACAACCTTGAAGTATTGACCAATGAGGTGGGTAAAATGCTCATAAATTTTCCCGAGCCGACTCGGTTCACGGTAGACCATATTTCCAAGTACATCGGTATCCACAAAGAATACAACAACTTTGAATTGACCAAAGCAATTGGGTATCGAGATGTGATTAAAGCCAACCTGATTGTTCATTATTTTATACAAAACCCTAAAAATCATCCCATTATCCCAATTTTTTCTTTGCTGTATTCTTATTTTTCTAGAATTGCACTACTGCATAGAGCGGGCACTCTCCCAGAAGGGCAACTCGCAGCTGCCATTGGAGTAAACCCTTATGGAATTAAAGAATATGTCATTGCATCAAAAAATTACAAGTTGGGCAAGGTAATTGATGTCTTTGGATACCTAAAAGAGGCAGATCTTCGTTTTAAAGGGGTTGATTCCGGAAGCATGAATGAAGGAGATATACTCCGAGAGCTGGTCTACAAAATAATGCATTGAATTCGCTAACTGCCATGAAATACTTCTTGGTTCTGCTTGCAGGGCTTGGCCTCAGTTTGGAGTCCTTTTCACAATCTTCGCTTTACCAAAGTAGCTCCCAGCAGAGCTTGGATCGAGCTGCAAGCCTGTACAATCAGAAATTGTTTGCTGCAAATCTTTACGATAACAACAGGTTGCTCGCGACCGGACTTGATTTTACTCAGCAAAAGCAGGCTGAGCTCCAGCGCGCGCTTTCGGCTCTACAATTGGATCGGCCAGATGGCCTTGGCCTTATCAAAAAATTTGTTGAAGACTACACTGGTCAACCTGCAGTAGCGACTGCAGCCACTTTTTTAGGAAATTACTATTTTTTTAAGAAGCAATATTCGGAGGCTATTCAAGCTTTTGAGCTGGTGCCAGTGGGATTGGTGAATCTGGATAATCGTGCGGATGTAACCTTCAAACTGGGATACAGCCACTTTCAGCTCAAGAAATACCCTGTTGCATCAAGCTACTTCGATCAGGTCAAAGAGTTGGCGCTACCCATAGCGGCCGATGCCCTGTATTATAGCGGCTACATTGCGATGGAGCAGGGGAATAGCGAACAGGCCATTCGAGAGCTGCAGCTTGCGGAGAAAAGCGAATTTTACAGTAGCAAGGTTCCTTACTTGTTGACTTCACTGTACTACACGGAAGGCAAGTATGCTGAAGCCATCGGGTATGCTACTCCCTTACTTGCTTCAGGTAAGTCTTTCGATCAACAAGAATCTATTTATTTGTTCTTAGCCGAGTCGTACTATGCGTTAAAGGATTTCAGGAATGCTGCAGACCAATACAATTCATTCAGTGCTTCTAAAAAGGGTGAATTGACCAAAGAGGAATATTACAAAGCAGGAATCTCATTTTTTGAATCCGAGGACTACCCAAGGGCAAGTGAATTTCTAAAGGTAGCGGCCTTGGGAAATCCAGCTATTGCCCAGGCAGCAAGTTACTATTTGGGACATACCTATGTGCAGCAAGGTAATTTTCCTTATGCCCTTACAAGTTTCCAAGTAGCTTCTGCGAGTTCAATCGAACCACAAATTCAAGAAGAAGCCTTATTTAATTTGGCAAAGATCAATTTGAAGCGTGGAAATTTTCAAATGGCAGTCAATACTTTGGATGAATATCTGAATTCGTATCCGCAAGGTAAAAGATATGGGGAAGTAGAAACCTTGCTAGCTGACGCCTTGCTCAATTCTTCTGACTACCTCCGCGTCATGGAGCAACTCGATAAGCTTAAAAGTAATTCTCCTCGCCTTCAACTAGCCTATCAAAAAGTGGCCTATTACCAGGCACTAATTTATTACAGAGATCAAAAATTTGAGCAAGCACTGAGTTATTTGACCAAATCCCAAAATTATCCTTCTGATCGAAGTCTTTTGGTGGAGACACATTTCTGGAAGGGTGAGATTTACAGTGCGCAGGATGCTTTTGACCAAGCAATAAGTTCCTATCAGCTTGCCATCAATCAAACCTCTGCTTCTGACCCCTATTTTTTGAAGGCGACTTATGGATTGGGCTATGCATATTTTAATACCCAAGCCTATGGACCTGCGGAACAGCAATTTCAAAAGTACCGTTTAAGCCAAGGAAACAAAAATGAAGTAGCGAATCAGGATGCCTTGTTGAGGTTGGGAGATTGCTATTTTGTTCAAAAGAAATTTGAGCTAGCAGAGGCTACCTTCACGGAGGGGATTGCGGATAAAATTTTAGGACAGGATTATGCGCACCTTCAATTGGCAGTGGTGACCAACTACCAGGGAAAGAACCAAGCGGCAATTGAGCAACTCAATTTATTGCTAGCAAATTTTCCAACGAGTATCTATTTGGAGGATGCATTTTTCCAGAAGGGACAGATTTTCCTCGAAGAGCTCCGCTATGAGGAGGCGATCATCGCCTTTAGTGACTTAATTCGTGAGAGACCAAATTCGCCATTCCTCCCGTATGCCTTGGAGGGGAGGGCAGTAGCAAACTATTCCTTGCAGCGTTTCAGTCAAACCCAAGCAGACTATAAAAATATTTTGGCGAATCATCCTTCGGCAGATAATGCTGAAGCAGCGCTTAAAGGCCTCCAAGAGGCTTTAGCTGTACAGGACAAGGTAGAAGAGTTTGGAGAATACCTACAAACATATAAAAATACCAACCCTAATGCAGGATCAGTGCAAACGCTTGAATACGAATCTGCAAAGAGCCTCTATCTTAGTCAAAAATTTTCTCAGGCGGCCAAGGCCCTAGATAGCTATCTTAGAGCTTACCCGGAGTCCGCACAGAAAAGTGAGGCCTTGTTTTTTGCTGCTGATGCCTATAGACAGGCCGGTGATATAGAACGAGCCTATGATTTATTTAAGCTGATGGAGCAACAGCCCTCCTCTCCGTATCGTGTCAAGTCCTTGCAGCAATTGGGGAATATTGCTTTAGATAGGAAAGATTTCTCAGAAGCCTTGGACTATTTTGCTTCAATTTCAGGTCAAACTAGATCTCCAATAGATGAAGCAGAGGTGACTGTAGGGATGATGGTCGCCCATTTTTTCTTGAAGGATTACGAGCAGGCAATTACTACCGCTACCCAACTGCTAGCGCAAGACGAATTGATTGCAGGTTCACAAACTAAAGCGTTGCTGATCAAAGGTAAATCCCAACGTTCCTTAGGTCAATATTCCGAGGCGGAGGATAGTTTTGGCTTATTAATTCAGGAATATACCACTGAGGAGGCGGCAGAAGCACTTTATCTGCTAGCGCTTCAGTACCAAGAGAAGGGCGATTTTAAGGGCTCAAACGAATTGATTTTCGACTATTCTGATCCATTTTCTGAATTTGACTATTGGTATGGAACTATGTTTTTACTTTTGGCAGACAATTATTTGAAGTTGGGAGAGGTGTTTCAAGCAAAGGCGACCCTACAATCTATCATTGATCAATCCACCGATGCTACGGTCAAAGTAAAAGCCGAAGCTACACTTAAAAGCCTGGACTAGACCATGAGAAGAATTTACACCTTATTCTTATTTCTAGTGCTTTTTTGTGGAAGCCTAAACTTCAGTGCTGCACAAACTTCGGGAAGGGGAGGTCTTCAAGACCAAGTGTTTGTCATTCAAAAAGATCGAGAAATCCGTTTACCCAAGCAGATTCGAAGTTTTGAAAAAATGCCTGCATTGCCACAGCCCAAGGCTTTGGGTGCCCTCAGCTTCCCAGTAATGCCGTTTTTTCTTCCTGTTCCTGCTTCTCAAATTCAAGCAATGCCTGCCACTAAAGAATGGGATGTCCCCAAGTTGGATTTGTATCCAGGATGGGTTCGTGTAGGCTATGGTAACTTTTTGTCTCCTTTGGTTGAAGGGCGATACATGTCTACCCAATCCGCCGATTGGCAGTATGCCACCAATTTCTATCACCAGAGTTTTGGGAAGGGCCCAGTGAGCTGGATGGAGGAGAAAAGCAAGGAATCCCATACGGAACTGGCTGGAGATGTCAGTTACTTTTATGATAAATCGGAATTGTACTCCTCCTTGGAAGTGAAAAGAGATGCCTACACCTATTATGGTCAAGATCTG
>SXYU01000046.1 GCA_005788235.1 Cytophagales bacterium | reverse complement strand
GATCCCTTAAGAAGTCCCTATTTATTTGAACTTAGAAATCTTCAAAACCAGGTTTTACCTGATCCCAAAAGTCGTCCAAGGCAATTATTCTTGGTTTAAGAAAAGAAATGATACTGGGCCAATCATTCGAATCAAGCACATTTACCCCTTCTAATACAGATTCGATTTTGGAGATAGGCTGCCCCATCTCATTTTCCGTATGCAATCGCCAAATCCACTCTTCGTTCATGCATCCTTCAAGGATTTTTTTGAGTTCACTAAATTGATCGAGCACCAACTCCTGCATTTCTAAATCAGCATGGCTCAGTTCGATAGCAATCGCTGCATGATTTCGCTCTGCCCGCATTCGGAAATAAATATCCTTTACCCCTGTTTTGTAATTGGACCAATTGGTTCTTCTCCCTTGCGCATTGGCAACGGGCTTCATGTATTGCCCAAAAGTTATCCAAAACTCCGTTCGGATTTTTGAGAGTACCGCTCGGGTGTACATCCTTCTCTCAGGTAAAATCTTCGGGATAGGACAAGCTGACCCCAGAAAAATCAACCATGCCTCCAATGGCGGGCTGCCGCTTTTTGAGCGTTATCCGAAGTTGGCGTACTGCAGGATAAGCCGCTCGGATGTCCTGAATGATACCATAACCTAAATGCTCGAGCAACTTGACAGGTTGGTTCATTCGAGTTTTTACAAGATTATAGAGTTGCGCATAGTCGATCGTACCTTCAAGACGGTCCGTCTCCATAGCCTCTTTAAAATTGGTATAAAGCTCTAGGTCTACTGTAAACCTGTTACCCAGCACATTTTCTTGAGGATATACGCCATGGTACCCAAAAAACTCCATCCCCTCGAGCATTACTTTTCCCATCAGTCGAATTGATCAAAAAATGATCCAGAAGCAGGTTTATTATCCTCTTTCTTTTGATCCTCCAGCAAAGAGGATGATTCTTCAGAATCTATCTCCTCGGATTTAATTTCGGGCATGTCCTCTAGCTCTTCCTCAATTTCATGCTGTGGGTCATCAACATCCTGCGAATCTTCTATCAAATCGCCTGATTCATCAAGCGAAGGCGTAACGAGTTCCTCTTCAGGGATGGGATTCTCTTCGGACATCAAATCATCTTCATCTAAATCTTGGTTTACATTGGATTCAACACTTTCTTCACTAATGTGGTGCTGAGCTTCATTCTGGGGCTGTTCTACTTCGGGTAAGGAATCAACAGCACTGGAAGTATCTTGAGGAGCAAAAGAAGCCACATTTGCAGCTGAAAAATAATTAGTTCGCGATTGCTCCTCAGCCTTATACTGATAAGCTTTGGCATCAATTCGTGAGAAGTGGGTTTCCGATAGATCGATTTGATTCAAGGCATCTTGTGATAATCTGCGTAAGCTTTTGACCAAAGCCTCACGCTGTTCCGCTAAGCCTTCGTAGCTTTTGATGAGTCCCTTCACATTCTCAATCAATTCCTGCATAGTTTCTTTTGCATTTTCTTCTGCAGCTTGCGTGATCAATCTAGATTGCTCCTGAGAATACGTTGCCAATTGCTCCGCGTAACGCTGCGCCTCCATGGTGGTTTGTTCAGCGAGTTGATTTGCCTCTGCAATTATTTGATCTGCAGCCTCTGAAGCTTCATTTATAATGGCAGCTCCTGTATCTTCAGCAGTTTTGAGGGTTCGAAATAAAGAATCCTCCACATCTTTGAGGCGCTTTGCTTCCCCTTCTACTTGTTGCAAACGGCTTCTTAATTCCAGGTTCTCTTGATTGATCTGTTCCATTGCCACACTCATTTCTTCTAAGAAATCTGTGACTTGTTTTTTTTCAAATCCTCTAAATGAGGTTTCAAATACTTTTTGCCGAATGACTGTAGGGGAAATTTTCATAGATTTTGTGCTTCAATTTGCCAAATTGCTATCGATCGGTCGTCTGAAACCGAAACAATAACACCAGAATAAGTACTCCAAAAGACTTTATTTATTGAGGTTCCATGACCTGCATTCCTAGCTTTATCGATGACTTTAAGCAGGTTGCGACTTGTACTATCCCAAATTTTTAATGACTTATCCATCGAACAAGTCACTAAGTATTTGCCGTCTTCACGGAAAGATAAATAATTAATAGCATACAAATGCGCCACTATATTTTCCTCAAGAAAATAGTGGTCTGTATTCCAAAATTTTAAACAAGCATCTCTTGCACCTGAGATGAGTATTTTCTCATCAGGACTGTATCCCAAGGCAAAAACCGAATTGCGATGTCCCTCAAGTCGAGTAATTGGAATAGCGCCTGCTGCAAGATCTAGCACCTGAATACTGTGATCACTAAAGCCCAAGGCTAAATGCTTTTTTTGAGGAGCAATGGTAAGTACGCGAATGGATTTGGAAGAAAGCTTTACCTGTCTTTTTACTGCCCTAAGTTGCATATCGACCACTACAAGGACACCGTCCCCAGTCGCAACAAATAATTCATCTCCAAAAACCTTTAAATCAAAAATAGCAGCTGTGCTTAATTTTAAATTCCAGCTTTCCACCTTTACCTCCAAATCAATCACATGGATGCCCTCGTAGTTGTGACCTACGATTAAAAAATTTCGTTTGCGATCTACTTCTAAGGCGTATACCGAATTCGGAAGTCGGGCTAGCAAGACCCCATCTTTTGGATGGTCTAAATCCCACTCTACCACCATGCCATCTCCAGCACCCGTATAAAAATAGCGAGGATCAACCCCTTCTGTTAAGGCATAAATACAGTCATTATGTCCAGTAATAGTATGTAATTTGTTTACTTGGATTTTTGACATATCTTCGAGTATCACTCTTAGCAGCGCCTTTAAGGCCTATGCAAACAAAAATAGGAAAAATTGACTCTTCCTCAGCCTTGGTAGTAAAGATAATCGAATTGCTGTCGGAAAAGGATTTAGAATTTTTAAGTTTTCGAGAAAAACTTTCCTTTGCAAATATTTCTCACCCAGAAAGAAAAAAAGAATGGGGCACAGCTAGACTTGCCATTAAGGAAGCGTTGGAACTCCTCCAAATTCCTTATCCTGGATTTTTTAAGGACGAGCATGGAAAATCACACCCAATGAATGGGCAAGGCTTCGTCTCCTTGACGCATACCCGTGGCTATGCTGCAGCTATTTATCACCGCGAGCTTCCAGTAGGCATTGATCTAGAGCTGATCCGTGAAAATATCCTTCGCCTCGGCACTCGATTTTTAGCAGAAAGCGAGTTAAACTTCCTTCAAAGCCTACCAGCACACTATACTATGGCCTGGTCTGCTAAGGAATCTATTTTTAAATGCCATGGCAAAAAAGGAGTGTCCCTTCGGGAAAACATCCTGCTAGAACCTTTTGCTCCAGATGCAACCATGATCAGGGGAAAAATTCATGGAACAAATTTTAAAGATCACCACTATAAAGTGCAGGTAGAACAAAACGAAAATCATGTATTGACCTATACCATTTGGTAACCCTGATTTTTCTCTACTACCCATGATTTTTTTGTCGGCTTACTCTTATTTCTTGGAATCAGTTCCATTTCCTACAGTCAAAATTATGCCCAACTAACAGCAATAGATGCCGGTCAGTTGAAGCAAAAAAACTTTACCTAGTTTAGGGAACGAAAAGGGACTAGTCCTCATCTTTCATGATCCTTCCTGTCCATTTACCAAACTCTATGAAGGCTGAATTATCGGCTTAGTATCCAGATTTCAAGCTCAGGGCATTGGCTTTGCACTTGCCCATTCATAAACACAGCCTAGCAAATCTGAACAAATTTGCCTACGTACTTACATCGGAGAAAGCGGACTTAATATGCCTTACCTAATTGATGAATAATAAGCCTGGACCAAGCTTTTTGAAGTAACTAAAATCCTAGAGGTAATGCTTCTTACACCAAACCAAACTGGCCTTGAGGTAGTGTACAAAGGTGCTATTGATACCAACCCAAAAATAGAAAGCGCTGTAAAGGAAAAATACTTAGAAATGGCACTAGCTCAAGTAGTCAGACGAGAAAGGCCTACCAACACTCAGTTAAGAGCTATAGGTTATAATATCCGCGTCTTCTAATTCCCAAAAATTTCCAGCAATTGTTGGACTTCCTCTACTTTATCGCTTTCTCCCAGTTTTTCGAATGCGGTGGAAAGGTTTTTCAGAAATCGCATCACAATAGCCAAGTTGCTGCAAGGCTCAAAAAAAGTGGGCTGCGGGTCAATTTTTAGTTGTTCCAAGAAATTATTTATATCCTCTTTTGAAAAAATAACTCCTTTATTGAAGGCATTGATATAAAAGCCGGTATCCTCTTGCTTGTAGATCAAGACAAAAAGGTTGGGGAGATTGACCCCATAAATAGGTAAACCTAATTTCTTCGCAATCAGTAGGTAGATGCAACACAAGCTGATGGGATTTCCTTTTTTTGATTCCAACACCATGGAAAGCATGCTATTGCTTGGGGAATTGAAATTTTTAGTATTTCCAGAAAAATGGAGCTGCTTAAATAAGACATGATTGAGGATTTTTACTTGGTCCAAGGCCTGCAAATCCGAAGCAAAAAAAGTCCAGACCTCCACATAGAGTTGATGTATTGCTGCCTGCAAGGTTTCTAATTCCAAATCTGGATACTGGTAGGTATTGAGGATCCAGAGACCTTCCAATAGGTCCTGGTTTTCGGAATCTTTCCAGTCTTGCAATCGCTGTTTAACCAAGCCAAACTGCAAGTCATGAACAAGGTCCTCCAATTCTTTTTGTAGGACGGGGTTAAAACTCTCCTCCCATTTTTGTTCGAGGACCGGAATCACTGCTGCTCCCAGCCCTACTAATTTTTGGCGCACGTGCTGCTTGACTTCCCAGTCTGAGTCGTCCAAAAGGGAGATCAATGCATCAAGTTGTGAAGAAGAAAGCATGGATTAGAATTCTAGTAGATTAGCTTACTCGAGCGGAAAATTCCCGCCAGAATAATAGCTATAAGTTACAAAAAAAACCTTCCTGAATCCAAGAAGGTTTTCATTCTGTTTTTAGGAAAACTAATTGGTCTCAATTTCACTTTTATAGTCCTTAATGGAGCGGTAAATCGCCGAAGCCATGTATTCCTGCCCTTCCTTGGTCATCAAAAATCGTTCTTCTTCTGTGTTGGACAGGAATCCGAGCTCTACCAAAACACTAGGCATGGAAGGGGTCCACAGCACATAAAACGGGCCTTGCTTGACTCCCCTACTTTTTCGGCCCACCTTGTCTCTAAACTGGGTTTCAATTCGATCAGCAAGTGTAATGCTATTTCCTACATAAGCCTTTTGCATCAGGTTAAACATCATGTAGGACTCAGGAGAGGTGGGATCAAAGCCTTCGTATTCCTCTTTGTAGTTTTCTTCGAGGAGAATTACCGAGTTTTCTTTTTTCACAATATCAAAATTGGCTTCAAAATGCTTATTTCCCATCACAAATGTCTCGGTACCGTAAGCAGACTTGTTGGCTGCTGCATTGGAGTGAATGGAAACAAATAGGTCTGCCTTATTGACATTTGCAATGTTGGGCCGTTGTTTAAGAGTAGGAAAACTATCGTCAGATCGAGTATAGATCACCTCTACATCCGGCATATTTTCCTTGATGTACTTTCCTACTAGAAGTGTTACGGCCAAATTGATGTCTTTTTCTCGTGCGCGTGAACCGATGTTACCGGGATCGCTTCCACCATGACCAGCATCTAGTACGATTTTTTTCATGCGAAAAGCAGGCATCATTGTTTCATTGGGGATGAATCCTCCAAATAAAAAAGGAACAAGAATAAGAAACCTTAACAGATTTTTTTTGGTATTAAATCTTTCCATGAGGGCAATCGAGTTAACTTTACAGGAAATTGATTTCAAAATTACTAAACGCGAAAGCAGGGGTGTCGAGAATTCGGGTACTTTTTTTGGTTCTTCTAACCAGTTGTTTGGTGCACTTGAGTGCATCTGCACAGCAAAGCACTCGGCCACAACGAGATAGAAGGACTGTCTCCACCTCAGCAAGCCCAGAGCTTCAAGATGATACCACCCAGGTCAAGCAAGATACACTTGCTCTTCTTGACTCGGCAAAAAATGTGCCTAAAAGTGAAATTGAAACTGAAATCCTGTATTATGCAGAGGACAGCATCATTACGGACTTTACTGAAAACAAGGTTTATCTCTACAAAAAAGCTTGGTTTGAATACGGAAAAATGCGCTTAGATGCCGACCGCATCGTCATCGACTGGAAAAATTCAGAACTCTATGCCTACGGTATTGCGGATAGTTTGGGGGTGGTATCTGGCAATCCTTTCTTCAAAGACGGCAATTCAGTCTATGAAATCCGGAAGGAGATGCGTTACAATTTCAAAACGCAAAAAGCCATCATCAAAGATGTAGTAACCGAGCAGCAAGATGGGGTACTTAGAGGCACTACCATCAAGAAAACTGAGGATGGCAGCGTATACCTGGATCATGGCTACTACACGACCTGCAAATTGACCAAGCCCCACTGGCACATCTCCTCCTCCAAAATCAAGTCTATTTCCGGTAAGCAAGTGGTTTCTGGACCTTTCAATCTGTATTTTAATGGCATCCCTACTCCACTTGGATTACCGTTTGGACTGATTCCTGATACCCCTGAAGAAAAAGCATCTGGGATAATTTTTCCTTCCTATGGTCGAGAGCAAGTTCGAGGATTGAGCTTGAGAGACCTTGGCTATTACTTTGCTTTCAACGACTACATTCACCTGCGTGTTACAGGTGATGTGTATTCCAAAGGGGGCTGGGGGATCAAATCTCAGGCGATTTATACCAAAAAATACAGGTATAGTGGAGGCTTCAACGTAGATTTTCAAAAATTTGTTAGCCCAGAAACGGAATTGATTCCCCTCGATTACAACACTTTTCGTGTACAGTGGAACCATAGTCCAATTACACGAGGTACGGGACGATTCTCTGCTTCGGTGAATGCGGGTTCCACGAGCTACTTCAATAACGTGGTCAACCCGAATAACTTCGCTAATAATGTGACAGGGGATCTGAATTCTAACATCTCCTACTCCAAAACTTTTGCAGGTACCCCCTTCTCCATGTCGGCCAACCTTCGACACTCCCAAAGTGTGCAAACAGGTGAAGTTCGATTGGACTTGCCGACCATCGGGATCAACATGAATCGGCAGAGCCCCTTTCAAAATGTGAAGTTTGAACCCCTAAAAACGCTAAACATCGCATGGAACTTCAATCTCCAAAACTCAATTACTAACCGCATCAAAACCTTTGGGCAATCCAGTCCTGTGGATGGACCTCAAACTATTCCTTTCAACCGAGAAAATCTTGGTTTATTGCTTAGGAACGGAAATAATGGGGCAAGAAATAACATTCCATTAAGCTCCAATTTCACATTATTCAAGTATTTTACGGGAACTGCATCTGCCAATTATACCGAACTCTGGTACATGCAACGATTCAACTACAACTACAACCCCACCACAGATCGGGTAGATCAGGTGAAGGAGGATGGATTTAATCGGGTCGGGTTTTACAATACCTCATTCGCCATGAATACCAACTTTTATGGCTTTTACAATTTCAAGCCAACGGGCAAATTGCAAACCATACGCCACCACATCGCTCCTACAGTATCCTTCAATTTCAATCCCGATTTTTCTGATCCCGCATACGGCTACTATCAGGAAGTTCAAGCAGATAAATCGGGGAGAATTGCCCGATTTTCAAGACATCAGGGATTGATCTTTGGAGAAGCTCCACTTGGAGAATCTAGAGCCCTGAGTTTAGGACTTCGAAATGTGCTGGAAGCAAAAATCAAAACCGAGACGGATAGCACAGAAGGAGAATTCAAGAAAATTCCCTTGTTGGAAGCCTTCAACATCAATACCGCTTATAATTTTGCTGCAGATTCCTTTCAGCTATCCCCTATTCAACTCTCCGCACGAACCACTTTATTTGAGCAAAAGCTATCCGTCAACGTAAATAGCACCATAGACCCCTATGCCACCGTCTCTACTCTTGGGTCCGATGGTAAAGTAAGTTATCGCAATAGCCAAGAATTTGCCTGGAAAAAGGGACAGGGAATTGGAACCATCAGAAATGCCTCCTTAAACTTAAATGCTTCGCTAAATCCACAGAAAGGCCAAAATCCTGGTCAGGTACGAGACGAACTTACCCAGGATTTTATTCAGAAAGGAGGCATGATGAATGCATTTGTGGAAAATGAAATCAATAGAATCGTGGCAGATCCAAGCCAATACATCGATTGGGAAATTCCTTGGAACTTAAGCTTAGGCTATAACCTAGCCTATGCAAAACAGGTGAGTACTACCACCAGCATTACCCAAGCGATGAATGTGAGTGGAGATCTATCCATATCTGAAAAATGGAAGGTTAATTTTAATACGGGATATAATTTTGACTCGAAGGAAATCACACAAACCATGATAGGCATTGCAAGGGACCTCCACTGCTGGCAGATGAATGTAAACTGGGTTCCTTTTGGAAGATTTACCTCCTACAACATCGATATTCGGGTCAAATCATCCATCCTGCAAGACCTGAAAGTATCCAGAAGAAGAACCTTCTTTGATTTTTAAGCTCAGTAGTAAACCTTTCGAGTCCTGATTCTCGTTAGCAACACCAAATTGCTAACCTACACCTATGATGAATTTACGCATCTGCACCATTTGCTTTGGGCTCTTTTTTGCAAGTAGTTTATTACCCACTAGTGCTTCCGCACAACTGAACAAGGTCCTCGACAAGTTGAGTACAGCTACAGGAGGTTCTTCCAACCCCTCCCAAGCTGAAATGGCCATGGGGATTAAAGAGGCTTTGGAAAAAGGGACTAACCTTAGCGTGGATCGACTCAACCTTGAAAACGGATTTCTTGGAAATCCCGCCATTAAACTTCCTTTTCCTGAAGAAGCAATCCAAGTGGAACGAAGCCTTCGGAAAATTGGATTGGGCAACTTATGTGATCAATTGATCAATAGCATTAATCGAGCGGCAGAAGATGCAGTAAAAGAGGCGCGCCCCCTATTCACCCAAGCCATCAAGGAACTGACTTTCAAAGATGTGCAAAACATCCTTTTGGGTTCAGATCGTGCTGCTACCGACTATTTGCAGCGAAGTACTACGGATGGATTGAAAGTCAAGTTTGCCCCTCCCATTCAAGCAAGTCTGCAAAAAGTAGGTGCCACTGCCCATTGGGAAACGGTCATGACTCGTTACAATAAAATCTCTTTGGTCAAGCCCGTCAATACGGACCTCACCGCTTATGTGACTGACAAAGCACTTCAGGGCTTATTTGTAGAGATTGCCAAAGAGGAATTGGCCTTACGGAAAAATAGCATTTTGAGATCCAGTCCCTTGCTTCAAAAAGTTTTTGGATTTGCAGATGCACAGAAAAAGTAAGTTACTTACAGTTGACAGACCACGGTCGACAGCTCACCTAATTGAACTTCAAACCTTATTAAGCCTGGTTACTTTTACTAAAGCGTGAAAAAGTAACGAGGTGGCAATCAACAAAAAAGTCCAGCAAATACTGGACTTTTTTGTTGTTTTTGTTGAAAGGAAACCCTTTTCAATCAATCAAGTCCACCAGCAGGCTTTCCCCTTCTTTGGTCACTTTTACCAATCCTTTTTGGGTCAATCCTTTAATCGAAACATCCCACTTTTTTCCACTCAAGCCGCTTTCCACCTTTAATTCTGGTAAAGATGCAGGATGCTTGGCTTTCAAGAGTTCCAGGAGCTGCTTTTCCTCCTCTGTCAGTTCGACAGCCTTTTTTTCAGCGCGCATCTGAGGGAAAAACAAGACTTCTTGGATGGTAGAATTATCAGTTAGCAACATGGTCAAACGGTCAATACCGATACCCAATCCAGAGGTAGGTGGCATCCCGTATTCCAAGGCACGAAGAAAATCTTCATCCATGGCCATTGCTTCGTCGTCACCTCTAGCAGCAAGCTTCAGCTGCTCCTCAAAGCGCTCGCGCTGATCAATCGGGTCATTGAGTTCAGAGTAGGCATTTGCTATTTCTTTTCCATTGACAAACAACTCAAAGCGCTCTACCAATCCTGGTTTGCTGCGGTGCTTTTTGGCAAGCGGCGTCATCTCAATCGGATAATCCGTAATGTAGGTAGGCTGAATCAAGTTGGCTTCTACCTTGGCTCCAAAGATTTCATCGATCAATTTGCCTTTGCCCATGGAGGCATCTACCTCAATTTTCAATTGTGCACAGACCTTTCGAAGACCCTCTTCATCAAGTTCGCTGACATCCACACCCGTATATTCCTTGATCGAGTCAAACATGGTCAATCGGCGATAAGGACCAGCAAAATCAATTTTCTTGCCACCAACCGAAACTTGAGTGACACCGTGAATGGTCTGGGTAACTTTTTCAAGTAACTCCTCCACCATTTCCATCATCCAGATGTAGTCTTTGTAGGCCACATAAATCTCCATGGAGGTAAACTCGGGATTATGTGTTCGGTCCATGCCCTCGTTGCGGAACATTTTACCAAACTCATACACCCCATCAAATCCTCCCACAATCAAACGCTTCAGGTAGAGTTCATTGGCTATCCTCAAGAAAAGAGACATGTCTAGCGTGTTGTGATGCGTCTGGAAAGGTCGCGCTGCTGCTCCTCCATGTACGGCTTGAAGGATGGGGGTTTCCACCTCAAGCCATCCATGGTCATCAAAGTAACGACGCATGTTGGAGATGATTTTGGAGCGGGTCACAAAGGTGTTTTTCACCTCAGGATTTACGGTAAGGTCCACATAGCGCTGTCTGTAGCGTTGCTCCGGATCGGTAAAACCATCGTAGATAGTGCCCTCCTCATCCCTTTTTACAATAGGAAGCGGCTTTACTGCCTTGGACAAGACTGTAAGTTTGGTCACATGCAAGGAGATCTCCCCTGTTTGAGTAGTGAAGATGTAGCCAGTGACACCGATAAAATCACCGATACCCAGGAGCTTTTTGAAAACGGTATTGTAAAACTCTGGATTATCGGCTGTGGAGATGTCATCTCTGCGCACATAGATCTGTAACCTGCCTGTGGAATCTTGAATCTCAGCAAATGAGGCGGAGCCCATAATTCTTCGGCTCATCAATCGCCCTGCTATGGAGATATCCTTGTAATCCGTTTTACTATTTTCATAGTTCTTGTGGATATCATCCGCAGTGGCATTGATTTCAAAAGACTCGGCAGGATACGGGTTGATGCCAAGGGAATAGAGCTCCTCTCGGTCTTTTCTTCGTTCCAGTTCCTGTTCGCTTAAAAGTTGCATGGGATTATCAGTTCAACTAGTTAATTACTTTTTCTTCAGTTACTTCAGTCTTCTCCGCTTCATTTCTTTGCGGACCAATTCAAACTCTCGGCTGCTTTGACCGGCTATGGAGGAGTTTTCGGATGCACGCCTACTCAAGTAGGGCATCACTTTTTCTACTGGGCCATAAGGCACATATTTTACTACCCGATAGCCTGCACTTGCAAGGTTGTAGGAAATTGAATCACTCATTCCATAAAGCTGCGAAAAGTATACCAAATCTGATTTTGGGTCGATTTGGTACTGGTCCATCAATTCGGTAAGTGTGAGGGTGCTCTTTTCGTTATGCGTAGCGCAAACCAAATGGATTCCTTCTTGTGCAGCGTAGGCGATCGCCAAATCGTAATCTCGGTCTGTCGCTTCTTTGTTTGGCTGGATGGGATCAAGGTAGCCTTCTTCGAGTGCGCGCGCACGCTCTTTCTCCATGTAGGCCCCACGAACGGGTTTGGCCCCTAAGAAATAGCCCTGTTCTTTAGCCGCCTGATGGGCTTTCTTCAGCCGATCCAAGGAATCGTGTCGATACATCTGGTAGGTGGTATAAACCACACAACGCTCTTTGTTGTAGAGGGCCATGGCTCGATAGGCCAAATCATCAATTACATCTTGAAACCAGCTTTCCTCCGCATCCACTAAGATTTTTAATCCCAGGTCATGGGCAGTTTTGCAAAGTCGGTCTACCCGATTTTCGAGTCGAGCCAAAGCCTCCTGCTCATCAGTAGTCAAGGCCTGCTTGGCTTGAATTTTTTCCAAAATATGGTAATCGCCTAACCCAGTAACTTTAAACACCCCAAAGGGCATGTAATCCGTCTTGGCAGATTCCACCAGGGTTTGGTAAATTTCTTCTGTAGTAGCTTCAAAACTCGCTTCATCTCCTTTACCTTCAACCGAGAGGTCCAAAATAGAATGGATCCCATAGTTGGCTAAAAGTTGACAAGCCAGAATACTCTCTTTGATTGTTTCCCCACCGCAAAAATGCCCAAACATGGTTTTTTTGAGAATTCCTTTTATTGGCAAGTGGAGTTGAAAGGATAGGTTTGCTAGCTTTATTCCAAGGTTTGAAAGCCAGTTTTTATTGAGTGTAGCGAAAATTAGATACATCTTTCGAAGTTCTGCATTACTCTTGGAAGCAAAAGCAACTTCCAAATTCTCTAAAGAAATAGTGGGCTTTACGGGCATAGCGCGTATTTATGGGGCAAATATAGTAGAAAAACAGAGTCTCTTGGGTTTTGTTTGGGAATTCAACCTAGGAAAAAGGTTGGATATTTCGCCTCCAAGAATTCATCTCACAATTCCCCAAGGATTAGAGCTGGCAAATAAATTTCCTTTATTGATCGGTTCCCTGTGGGGAAAATCTTACTTATTTTAGGTCATTGCAGTAGGCTATGCCTTGGAAAAAAATAAATGAAAACTATTATTTTTGATTATCAAATAGAGACAAAATTTTAGTTTGTATCTATCATTTCAATTCGCTCTAATTAAAATTATTTAAAAGCTTGTCCCAATTCATTGAAGAAATGATAATGGAAATGCGTTAAAATAATTTTGCTTTTAAGAAATTGCGGTTTACCTTTACAACATGTTCATCAACGCAGCGATTTATTTTAGCTTCTTTTATTTTTACTTTCGACCTAATCATCGAATCGGATCTGTGTATTGTCTAGCCAAAAACTAAAAACAAATAAACATCACAAAGCCCGATTCGAAAGAGTCGGGTTTTTTTATTTAAACCCTTCAAATCCATGAAGCCACACAAACAAATTAAAGACTGGGGTCTTGGCCTAAGCAACCCCATGATCATCGGAGGTCCTTGTTCTGCAGAAACTCCAGAGCAGATTGCACAAATCTGTTCCGAGATGAAGGAAAATCAAATCATCCCCCAGGTCTTCCGAGCAGGAATTTGGAAGCCCCGTACAAGACCGGGATCTTTTGAAGGCGTTGGAGAAGAAGGTTTGAAGTGGATGGAGATAGTTCGAGATGAACTACATATTCCGGTCACAGTAGAAGTTGGTAATGCCGCTCACGTGGAAATGGCACTCAAGCACAACATAGAAATTTTATGGATTGGGGCACGTACTACAGTTAATCCATTTGCAGTGCAAGAAATTGCAGAGGCCCTTCGCGGAGTAGATGTTCCTGTGATGATCAAAAATCCAATGAATCCAGACTTGGAGCTTTGGATGGGGGCTCTGGAACGCATGTATGCCGTGGGCATCACCAAGCTAGCGGCTATACACCGTGGATTTTCGGATGCGTACGACAAGCGCTACCGCAACAAGCCCAACTGGTCTATGCCCATTCACCTGAAGCGGGAATGGACAGGGATGGAAGTAATCAACGATCCTTCGCACATCGTAGGCCGTAGAGACGGCTTGCTAGAAGTAGCCCAAAGCGCCATGAACTTCGGCTTGGATGGTTTGATGATTGAAACCCACCACGATCCAGACAAAGCTTGGTCAGACGCCAAGCAGCAAGTAACGCCACGTCGCCTAAAGGAAATGATTGATTCAATTGAATTCAAGCAGTCCTTGGAAAATATGAAGCCTGATGAAAAACTGTTTGATTTGCGAAGAGCAGTAGACCATTTGGATGACCAGCTTTTGGATATCTTGCAAGAACGATTTACTGTAATCGATCAAATTGGAGCGCACAAACGTGAACACAACCTTACTGTATTTCAATCGGATCGATGGAAAGAGGTGATGGACTCCAGAACTGAAAAGGGAGTCAAAAAACAATTGAGCGAAAAATTCATGAAAGAATTACTTTACTGCATCCATGAGGAGTCTGTAAAGCGTCAAGAAAGGCAACTTCGGGAAGTGGAGCCAATCCATAAATAAAATACTGGCCTTCTTCGCTATCCCATCGCTAGCGGGAAGGGCTCTTACCTTACCTCCTAGACCAATTTGATCTGTGGAAACTGTATCCTTTACAACTGACATTCAAGATTCCCTCGCAGAGGTACTTCAGGCTCGAAGCTATTCCAAAGTGGTGGTAATCACAGATGTGAACACCCGCGAGCATTGCCTACCTTTAATTCAGGATGCTTTGCCTTCAGATGTCCTCCACATTACCGTGCCTTCAGGGGAGGAGCACAAAACGCTGGAAACATGCTTCCTTGTTTGGAAAGCCATGACCGAAGCAGTAGTCGATCGACAGGCGCTAGTTATCAATTTAGGTGGTGGAGTGATTGGAGATATGGGTGGATTCTGTGCAAGTGTCTTCAAAAGAGGGATTCCATTTTTGACTATTCCTACTACCCTACTTTCTCAGGTTGATGCTAGCGTTGGCGGGAAGCTAGGGATAGACTTTATGGGATTTAAAAATCACCTAGGGGTATTTCAGCTTCCAGAAAAAGTTCTAATCTCCCCTGCATTTCTCGCTACCCTCCCACAACGCGAATTACGTTCTGGCTATGCAGAGGTAATCAAACATGGACTAATCCGAGACCTTACTTTTTTCCGCTCCTTACCCAACAGCAATTGGGAAAAGCAAGACTGGTCACGGGTAATCCGGCATTCGGTAAGCATCAAAAAAGCAGTAGTAGAGGTAGATCCGAAAGAAGCTGGACTTCGAAAAATTCTTAATTTTGGACACAGCATCGGTCATGCGGTAGAGTCTTTTTACCTCACTAGTTCCAAGCCCCTTCTCCATGGTGAGGCCATTGCACTAGGGATGGTTGCAGAGGGATTTTTATCCTTTGAGAAAATAGGATTGAGCTTTGAAGAGCTAAACGAGCTAAGCCACAAGTTGCTCCAGGTATTTGGAAAAATACACTTGAATCCAAAAGACCTGGATGCGATCTTAGCACTCTGTGCTCAGGATAAAAAAAACGAGGGAAATACACAACTTTTCTCCCTACTTCCAACCCTTGGGGATTGCAGCTTCAATATTCCAGTGACCCCTGAGGAAATCAAACATGCGATCATCTACTACCAACAACTGCCCTTACCCTAATGGATTACCAGAAAATACAGCTTTTGGAGCTCAAACAAAAAAATGAATTCTCCTGGGTAAATATCCCCCTTCCCTCCTCCAAGAGTGAATCCAACCGTGCGTTGGTGATAGATGCCCTGACGGAAGGGAAAAATACACTCAGAAATCTGGCAGAGGCGCGCGATACTCAAACCATGATTCGATTGCTGCGCACCAATCCGGCTGTTTTTGATGTGCTCGATGCAGGCACTACGATGCGATTTTTAACTGCTTTAGTAGCAGTTACCAACCAACAAAAAGTAATGACAGGTAGTCCACGGATGTGCGAGCGCCCCATCGGTATTTTGGTAGATGCCTTAAGGAGCCTAGGTGCGGAGATCCATTACCTTGGAGCTGAAGGCTATCCTCCTCTTGCTGTGCAAGGATTGGCTGAGCAACTCACCAATCAAATTAGGATACGAGGAGATGTGTCTAGTCAATACATATCTGCACTTTTGATGATTGCTCCAATTTTGCCTCAAGGACTGGAATTGGAACTTAAAGGAAAGGTTGGAAGCCGTACCTACATCGAGATGACCCTACAGCTGATGGCACAGTTTGGAATTGCTTACAGCTGGGAAGGAAATACCATCAAAATCGCCACTCAAGCTTACCAACCCACCCAATTCACCGTTGAAAGCGATTGGTCGGGAGCAAGCTACTGGTTTAGCTTATTGGCCTGTGCGGATGAGGGTTCCTTTTTTCTAGAGGGGCTAAAATCACAAAGCCTCCAAGGGGATGCTGCCATTGTAGAGATCATGGCACATTTAGGAATACGAAGCAGCTTTCAAGAAGGAGGCCTACTCCTCGAAAAACAAGCCGTAACCGGCCTCAAAGAATGGGATTTTACCCACTGCCCAGATTTAGCTCAAACTGTTGCAGTGACTTGTGCTATTTTGGGTCAAAATACCGTGTTTACAGGTCTTGAAAGTCTGCGGATAAAAGAAACAGATCGAATCTTTGCCTTACAGCAGGAATTGGCAAAGTTTAATGCTGAATTACGGGAAATTGCAAAAGGATATTTTCAAGTGATCCCATCGGTCACCATGCCAAGATTAGTTCAAATTTACACTTACGATGACCACCGAATGGCGATGGCCTTTATGCCCTTGGTAACCAAAACGAGAGTGCAGATTGAAGATCCAGAAGTAGTCAACAAATCCTATCCTAGTTTTTGGAAGCAGGTAGCCTTGACAGGCATTCATCAAGAATCTTACAGTCCAGGCATCCTATGAAAGTAGCAATTCAAGGTATCCCTGGATCCTTTCACCACCAGGTTGCGCTATTAAATTTTGGGAAAGATGCCCAAGTTCTCCCGTTCTTGAGCTTCGAAGAAGTAGCCAAGTCGGTTGCCTCAAAAGGTTCGGAAGTGGGTATCATGGCCATAGAAAACTCGATAGCAGGTGCTATTTTACCGAATTACGACCTGATTGATCGCTATGAACTATTTATTCATGAGGAATATTATTTACCCATTTCCCATCAGTTCATGGCATTACCCGGGCAAACTATTGCAGATATTTCCGAGGTCCGCTCCCATCCCATGGCCTTGCTGCAGTGCAAGACCTTCTTCTCCCAACACCCTCAAATTAAATTGATTGATGACTTAGATACCGCTTCGGTAGCCAAGCGCATTCAGGATGAGAAACTTCGAGGAGTAGCGGCCATTGCAAGTGAAATCGCTGCTGAAACCTATGGATTAAAGATTCTAGCACCACATATCCAAACCGTACAAGATAATTTCACCCGGTTTATTTTTTTAACAAAGGAAAAATCCAAACATAAGGAGACTCCAAACAAGGTTTCCTTCAAGATCACCATCCGTAATGAGGCGGGTGGATTAGCCAAGCTCTTGACGATGCTTGCGGGAAAAAATTTGAATCTGAGTAAAATTCAATCCATCCCCTTGATGGATAAGCCTTGGGATTATGCCTTTTTTATTGATGCGGAATTTGAGGCCGAACAAGCTTACCAAGAGGCGGCGGAGCAAATGCAAGCAAACTATGGTGAATTAAAGGTTTTTGGAGAATATAGGAGTAGAAAAAAATGAAGGGACTTGCAACACGTATTGAAGGAGTCGAGGAATATTACTTTTCAGCCAAACTTAGAGAAGTCAATCGGCTTCTTGCAGAGGGAAAACCAGTTTTGAATTTAGGAATTGGTTCGCCCGACTTAAGCCCTGACCGCAGTGTCATCGATGCATTAAAGAGCACCGCTGAAAACGAACAGGCACATGGCTATCAAGGCTACCAAGGCATTGCCGAATTACGGATGGCTATGGCCCACTATTATGCAAGCGAATTTGAGGT
>SXYU01000045.1 GCA_005788235.1 Cytophagales bacterium | reverse complement strand
TCTTGAACGCTAAGTATTGGGCGGGTCTCCATTCATTTTCTCCCCTAGATACCTACAAAATTGCGGATCGCCTGACGACCTCGGGCACCTCAGAAGTTATCGAAAAACTCTACAGTGAAGCCATCACGGTAGCGGCAAATAAGGGAGATTTACTTCCCCTTGGACAGTTAGATCAGCGAAAAATCGCCAGCCTAAGTATTGGTGGCTCTGGCGAGAATTTCAGCAGCTACCTCAACTGCTACACCCAGGTAGACCACTTTGAGATTGCGAAGGCTTCCGGTGAGTCTGCACACTACAACTTGATGAAGCAGTTGGAAGACTACGAGGTGATTGTAGTGGGTTTGATGGGCATCACCAATAGCCCCCAGCGTGGATTTGGAGTCGCTCCAGGGGATTTGGAGTTGATCCGCGCTTTGGAAAAAAGACAAAAAGTGGTGACGGTACTTTTTGGGAATGTTTATGCAGCCAAATACCTGGAGGGCTTGGAGCATGTGGTATTTGCTTATGAGAATTCTCCCTTCACCCAAAAGCTAGTTCCCCAGATTTTATTTGGCGCCAAGCCTGCCAAAGGAATCTTACCCGTGACGGTAAGCGAACAATTTACGCAAGGTGTAGGTGGCCTCTTGACCCCATCAAATCGTTTGGCCTATGGAAGTCCAGAAAGCGTAGGAATGAATGGGGAAAAATTGGATAAAATTGATGGGGTTGTGGCTGAAATGATTGCTTCCAAAGCCGCCCCAGGAGCACGAGTCCTCGTTGCGAAGGAAGGTACGGTCATTTTTGATCGATCCTATGGGTATTTGGATTACGAAAAATCTGCTCCCGTAACCTCAGAAACAGTCTATGACCTGGCATCAGTCACCAAAGTAGCTGCTACCACGCTTGCTGCCATGTTTTTACATAGTCGTGGAGAACTTGACTTAAGTAAAACACTAGGGGATTACCTCCCTGAATTAAAGACAACGAATAAAGGAGGCATCATTTTGTCGAGCCTGCTAGCCCATGAAGCAGGTTTGAAGGCATTTATTCCACACTATACCAAAACGCTGACTTCTGGAAAATGGAATCCCTCCTACTACAAGGATTCCATCAGCGAAGGCTATACCCTCCCTGTCTCCAATGGAATGTTTGCCCAAACGAGTTTGCGCGATAGCTTGTGGAAATGGACCGTGGAATCCGAACTTTTACCCAAGCCTTATGGCTATGTCTATTCCGATCTGACCATGTACTTCATGCAAGCCGTGGTCGAGCGCATTGTGAATCAGCCATTGGATGAATTTGTAGTGCAAAATTTTTACGCCCCCCTTGGGCTGCAAACGCTTACTTTCAAACCATTTGAAAAAATACCGCTGGCGCAAATCGCCCCCACTGAGAATGATCAGACCTTTCGAGGTAGGCAAATTCAAGGTTATGTCCACGATCCAGGTGCTGCGATGTATGGAGGGGTGGCAGGTCATGCTGGCTTATTTGGTACCGCACAGGACCTAGCTGTAGTTCTTCAGCTTCTTTTGAACAATGGAAGCTACGGGGATGTCAGCTTACTCAAGCCCGAAACCATAGTAGCATTTACCAAGAGGCAATCTAAACTAAGCAGGCGAGGCTGGGGTTGGGATAAGCCCGAGCCTGAAAAGGGAAAAGGAGGATCAGCTGGGAAGTTGGCACCTAAAAGTACATTCGGACATACGGGATTTACGGGCACCTGTGTTTGGGCGGATCCTGACAATCAGCTAAACTATATCTTTCTCTCCAACCGCGTCTATCCCTCTGCTTCTAACAACACCCTACTTGATTTAGGTATTCGCACCCAGATACATGACCTCATCTACCAGGCCATCGAAAAATAAAAAAAGAGCACCCTCCACTCCCGAGAAACCCAATTGAAAAAGAAGTAGGAAAGGAGCTCCAGCCTAGGAAGCGTTCTTTCTTAGTTCACTTAGTTTCCTTTAATCTCAATTACCTTGAATTCCGTGCGTCGGTTGGTTTGATGCTCCTCCTCGGTTTGTGCATTTTGGATTCGAAGCTGCGTTTCTCCATAGCCCTTCGCTACCAGACGATCGGCTGCAATGCCCTGCGAAACAAGGTAATCCACAGCTGATTGAGCCCTTTCTTGAGAAAGTGCTAAGTTATAGTCGTCTCCAGATCTTGAGTCTGTGTGCGAACTTAACTCAATTCGAATGTTAGAATTATCCTTTAAAATCTTTACCAATTTATCCAATTCCAACGCAGCATCAGGACGAATATCTGCCTTAGCCAAATCGTAATAGATATTTTCCAAAACAGTCACTTTTTCAAGAATTAGCTGATCCAGAAATATGGTAGTATCTAAAGAGATGTTAGTTACGTCCTGGATGAGCGTAGCAGGATCAGGAGTCTTTCCCTTGGTGGTGTATGGGAAGGATTTAGAGAAATACCCATTTCTTGAGGCGATGAGGCTGTATTCACTTTCGGGAGAAAGCGTAAATCGAACTCTTCCTTGTGCATTTACCATGTCCCCACCCAATGGGCGCTTGTCTTCACCATACAATGCCACTCGGGTTTGAAGCAAAATTGCTTCTTTACCATCAGCTTTAATTTCTTTAGTGTAGACATTGAGTAGCACATTGAGGATTTTTGGCTTAGGTGTTTTGTCCTCAAAAAAGTAGAGGTCATCATCCCCTTTTCCCCCTTCACGGTTGGAGGAGATAAACCCCTCTTTTGGATAGTCTGTAAAGAAAATCCCAAAATCATCTCGATTACTATTGAAATTTTTCCCCAGGTTGGAAACTACCTGCTTTCCATCTCTATTTTTCTCCGCCACAAAAAGGTCGAGTTTGCCAAATCCTGGATGTCCATCTGAAGCAAAGAAAAACTTTCCATCCTTTGTTGGACGAGGAAATAATTCGTTCCCCGCAGTATTTACAGTAGGGCCAAGGTTCACTGCATTGCCAAAGTCTCCGTTGGCCATCTTGGTGGCTTTGTATAAGTCTACTCCTCCATAGCCTCCTTGTCGGGTAGAAGCAAAGTAAAGTTCGGCACCATCAGTACTATAAGCAGGGGTAGAATTCCACCAGTTTTCCTCTTCATTCACAGGCATCCAAATGGGTTGGGTATATCCTGCCCCTCTGAAGTAGGATACGAAAAGGGCAGATTCTGGATAATCTTTAGCCGATGTAGAATTTCCCCTTGCGTAGATGAGGGTATTTCCGTCTGGACTGATGGCCAAAGCGGCCTGATTGAGCCCTTCCTCATTTTGGAATTCGGGCAACAGTTGAATCCCCCCAGCATCCACTTTTAAACCCTGGGCACGGGCACGAAAGAGCTGATGATAGGGAGTGCCCGTGGCAGCATAGAGGCTGGAAGAGGCTCTTCCTGAGGTGAAATAAAGAAAGTCTTCACTAATGATTGGGGCATAATCTGCTCCTATGGTGTTTAGTTCTCGGTAATTGACCAATTGGTAATTCGGGAAATACTCTCCTATCGCAGGCACCAAAGTAAGCACTTCAATCTCTTGCTTAACGCGTGCGAGCAGGCGGTCGTCAGAAGTAAGCAATGATGCTTGCTCAAAAGCCTGCTTTGCCTCCTCCATTTGCTGATTGGCTTTGAAACTTTGGCCGAGGTGAAAGTAAGATTCAAAGGTCGGTTCTGCCGCTACCAGTGCTTGGTAATGCGGGGCAGCAGCTTCAATGCGATTGGATAGTCGGTAGCTCTCAGCCAGGACTTGCCTTGCACGCAAGTTGCTGCTGTCGTTGGCTAATATCTGATTGAAAGTGCTTATGGCATACTGGTACTGGCCAGAAAGAAATTGTTCGTTCCCTTTTTCCAAAAGGCTTTTACACCCGCCTAGTGAGAGTAGAAGGCAAATAGCTAGGTGAAAAAAAAATGGTTTCATCGTACAGCAGCTGAAATCTTGGGGTGAATATGGGTAATTAATTTGGAAAATAGTTGGACAGCCAACTTTTTCGTACGGGCTGCCACAGGCTCTTTAGATCGGCTTTGGTATGCAGCGAGGGCTGCATCACTTCGAGGTCTGGTGTAATTTCTCCTATTGAAATTTTGGACTTCAGCCCCAGAGCAGGCAACACTCGAAGTGCTCCATGCGGATCTTTTAGGGTGACTTTCCCTTGGTTGACGAGATCCACACCAAGAACTTGTTCCAAGGATTGAAGGGCACGCACCGAAGAGTCGATTGAGCAGCCAGAGGCTCCCAATTGACTTTCGTCTACAGCCAAGACGAGCACTTGGTCGTGTAAAATTTCAAAGGAGCTGGGCATCTCCTTACCATGGGTAGCCCATCCCCCACAAAAATCTTGCAGTGCTTCTCGAATCACCAACTGCTCAGCAGCTGAAAATCTGCGCGTGGAAGCATAGAGCCAAATGCGGGAAGAATCTGGTAAAAGGTCAAAAGGTTGATACATAATGCAGCTTTTGGGTTCAAACAAAAACCCTCTCTGCATAACGACAAAAAGGGTCTTTTGGATTCAAATCTAGAAATTAAATTCCCATATTTTTCGCGATCATTTCGGCAAGATCATAGACTTGTACTTCCGCTTCCTTGTTTTTGTTTTTGATACCGTCGGTCATCATGGTCAAACAAAAGGGGCAACCCACCGCGATAGCCTGTGCTCCTGTGGCCAATGCCTCTTCAGTCCGTTCGATGTTGATGTCCTTTTTGCCAGCTTCTGGCTCCTTAAACATCTGCGCACCTCCTGCGCCACAGCAGAGTCCTTTGGTACGGCAGCGCTTCATTTCTACAAGCTCCACATCCAAGGCCTTGATCACCTCGCGAGGTGCTTCATAGACCTCGTTGGCTCGTCCGAGGTAGCAAGAGTCGTGGAAGGTAATTTTCTTTCCTTTAAACTCTCCCCCACCTTGGAGTGCTACTTTTCCCTCATTGATCAGCTGCTGTAGAAACTCAGAGTGATGAATCACCTCGTAGTTACCTCCCAGGGCAGGGTATTCGTTTTTGATGGTGTTGAAGCAGTGCGGGCAGGCGGTCACCACCTTTTTCACTTCGTAGCCATTCATCACTTGAATGTTGGCTACAGCTTGCATCTGAAATAGAAATTCATTGCCTGCTCGTCGAGCGGGATCACCTGTACAGGCCTCTTCAGGGCCTAGCACTGCAAAATTTACCCCTACTTTAGTCAGTATTTTTACGAAAGCCTGAGTAACGGCCTTGTACCGGTCATCAAAGGAACCGGCGCAGCCCACCCAAAAGAGAACCTCGGGTGTTTGGGAGTTGGCGGCCATTTCGGCCATGGTAGGAACTTGGTAGGTAGACATGTTTTTAGCTACTAAACGTTAGATACAAGATGCAAGACAAAATAAGCTTTCAGGCATCACTTATTTTATTTCTTCTTCTTTTAGTTTATCTGCCCAGTTGAAGCGGTCACTTGGGCTAAATTTCCAGGGTGAGAAACTTGTCTCCATATTTTGGAACATGGCATTCCACTGTGCTGGAGTACCAGATTCTTCCATGGCCACAAAGCGACGCATCTGCAGAATTATAGACAAGGGGTCAATATTGATGGGACAAGCTTCCACACAGGCATTGCAACTGGTGCAGGCGTTGATCTCTTCTTTAGTAATGTAATCTCCCAAGAGTGACCTTCCGTCTGCTAGGCCTGGACCGCCAGCGTCGAGGCTTTTGCCCACCTCTTCGGCTCGATCGCGAACATCCATCATGATTTTCCGCGGAGAAAGTTTTTTGCCAGTTATGTTGGCAGGGCATTCGGAACTGCAGCGGCCACACTCGGTACAGGAGTAGGCATTGAGCACATTCACCCAGCTTAAGTCATTGATGTCTTTGGCTCCAAATCTTCCAATTTCAGCAGGAGGTTCGGTAGGGGTTGCAGTAGGTATTCCTAGCATCATGTTCACTTCTTGGGTCACCTCAGCCATATTTACCATTTCTCCTTTTGGCTTTAGATTTGAATACCAGGTATTCGGGAAGGCCAAGAAAATATGAAGGTGCTTGGAATAGGTCACGTACACAGCAAAAGCCAAAATACCGGCAATGTGAAACCACCAGGCAAACCGCTCCACAACTACCAAAGCACCTGTTGACAGGCCTTCAAAAAGTGGTTGGAGGAAGCTACTGAAGAAAAGAGGGCCCAGAACTAAGTAATGAGCATCTCCTCGGCCAGCCAAAATCTGATCCGTAGCATTCATGGTCAGAATGGCAAACATCAGGATGATTTCAATTACAAGGATC
>SXYU01000044.1 GCA_005788235.1 Cytophagales bacterium | reverse complement strand
TGGACTTGGACCTCAATTGGCGCAAAATATCATTGCTTTCCGTCAGGAGTTTGGGCCTTTCAAGAGCCGGGCACAATTGAAGAAAGTACCTCGCTTGGGAGATAAGGCATTCGAGCAGGCGGCTGGCTTTTTGAGAATCCGTGATGCCAAACATCCCTTGGATCAATCAGCCGTGCATCCCGAGCGCTACGAACTGGTGGAACAAATGGCGAAGGACCTGAAGGCCTCCGTTCAGGATTTGATGAGTTCTGAAGAATTACGCGCTAAAATTGTGCTTCAAAACTATGTGTCGGAGACGGTCGGCATCCCAACTCTTCAAGATATCGTGGAGGAACTGGCCAAGCCTGGCCGCGATCCTCGTGCTGGATTTGAGGTTTTTGAATTTCAGGAAGGGGTCAACTCCGTGTCGGATCTGAAGGTCGGAATGAAACTTCCTGGAATTATCACCAACATCACCGCCTTCGGTGCCTTTGTAGACATTGGGGTGCATCAGGATGGGTTGATTCACCTGAGTCACTTGGCCGATCGATTTATCAAAGATGCCAACGAGGTGGTAAAAGTGGCACAGCAGGTAGAGGTTACTGTCCTGGAAGTGGATTTAGCACGCAAGCGCATTGCCTTGAGTCGAAAGGCCTATCCTTTTGGAACGAAAGCGGAGAAAAAGCCAGCCCCACAGGAGGTTAAACGGCCTACCCCAGAGCCAGAAGGATCCATGGCAGATAAATTGGCTCAACTGAAAGGGCATTTCAATAAATAAGATCAAGCGATCCAGTCTGGTGACTTAGTCTTGTTCCTCGTCTTGGTACATTTCCTTGTATTTTTCCTCATCCATCCCCTTGCTAAAGCGGCGGATATTGTAGGTGAAGGAAAGCATGAAATACTGCTGCAAGACATTGGTTTGAATATCTTCGATAAAGGTATCGGAGATATTTCGACGGACGTTGGCATTTTGGTTGAGTAGGTCATAGACCATAATGCTCACTTCTCCACGCTGATTTTTAAATATTTTTTTACCCAAACTCATGTTGATTAGGGAAAAATTGGTGTTGAACCCTGCATTCAAGCCGGAGTTGATTTGGTGATTCAAGTCAAGCCGGTAGATGATGCCTGGTCCCAAGATCCAATTGAAATTGATTCGGAAGCGTTGCTGGAAAAAATTAGTATTTAAATTCGTATTCAGGGTGTTTTCCGAGCGGTTGAATGAGGAGCGGGAAGAGAGGTTGAAGTCTAGATTTTCGCTAATACTGCTTGCGATGGATAGGCCAGTACTCAAGCGCTGCGAGTTGGTAAAGCCAATCCGATCATTGACCTGACCAGGTCTACGAGTCAATCCCCCGCCAGCACTGACATTCAATTTGGATTTGATGAATTCCAAGGGCATCCCGTAGTTGGCCCAAGAGCGCATCTCCCAGAAGCCATCCAAGTTGACCGGCTTGAGGAGCTGGGCACCTTTTTGCAAGGTGATGCCTTCCATTAAGTTTATCGGTTGGCTAGCGATCAGGGTGCTATTGCTGATAAATCGATTGGTGAGGGTGGAGCTTGCAAATAGAAACCAGTTTTTGTCGGAGTCAGGATTTTGACTGCGGAAGCGAAGGCGAACTTCCTGGCTGTAGGATTGGTCTAGGTCTGGGTTTCCTACACGCACCTGAAGTGGATTGTTATTGTTGATGACTGGCTGAAGCTGTCGAATATCGGGTTCTGCTGTTTGGGTATCGTAATCGAGTTGCAGGTTGGTATTGGGGTTAAACTTGTATTCCAAACGAAGGGTAGGGAGAAAAGCGGAAAAATTCCGTTCCAACTGAAAGGATTTTGGGAATTCTTGTTGGTTGTCGAGTTTGGCTGATTGATACTGCAATTCGGATTGAAACTTTAATTTCTCCGTGCTGTATTGGTAGCCCAATTCGGTTTCTTGGGTGAGGTAATCACTGAAGTAAACATTGGTGAGCAGGGTGTCTAATTCCTCGATCAACCCTAAATCCTCCTTATTTCTGTTGTACACGCGTTGATCCGAATCGTTGGTTCGCTTTCCGATTTCGTATTCGATTTCCAACTGTCCATTCTTACCTAATTTTTCGGTGTAGGAAAGGCCAGTCTCCCAGCGCGTGCCTAGTCTTTCCCTGCGGGTTTGTTGGTTTAAAATGTCGGTTCTATTTCCTGTTGGATCAAAAAATTGGCTAGTGGCCAATCGTTCAGAGTCATCCTGATTCAAGCCTCGATTCACGATTGTTCTCCAGGTAAGTGATCTGCCAGGAGTGTTGAATTTTCGGCTTACGATCAGGCGGTTCGCAAAATCATAGTCTTGGTACTTGCCCGTCCGCTGGTTTTCTACCTGGTTGATGGGCTTGCTTTGGTCTGCTGTTTGTCCCAGGAAAGAAGAATTTTCCGTTTCAAGGTTAGCCGAGAATCGAGGAATGTAGAAGATCTTGAATTTGTCGTTGGGGCTGTATTCCAATCTCAGATTCGCCTCATGGCGATGGTTGGTTCGGTTATCACGTGCATTTTCGGTGTAGCTGATGTTTGATTGGTCGGAGGTAACAAAGTCCCGCACCCGATTGACGATCCCCACATTTTCATTTTTGGTGTAGCCATAGTTCCCAGTGATTTTGAGGGTAGGCCCCCATAGATCACTGTAGTTGAGGCCTAGGATGGAGGTGGTCACAATCCCTTCCTGGGGCCTGCCTTCGCCCTGGGATTGGGTAGCTGCATCACTGGAATAGGTAAGGAGATTGATATTGTTGGCGAGTCCAGTAAAGGTGAGCCGTTGATCCTCGTCGAAAGCATTGATGCTGGCTCCAGTAAGGTAGCGGTTTTCAGTACCAATGCCTGCGGTAGTTTTCCCAAACTGCCCCTTTCTCCGGTTGGGTTTGGTAATGATGTTGATTGTTTTGAGTCGTTCGCCATCGTCAAAGCCACTCACCTGAGATTTTTCACTTTTCTGATCAAAAATCTCGATACTTTGAATGACTTCAGCGGGTAGGTTTTGAAGGGCTGCCCGTACATCTGTGCCGAAGAAAGGTTTACCATCTACGAGAATTTGGGCGATATTTTCTCCTTGGGCCTGAAGGACACCCCCTTCGGAGAGTACTCCGGGCAATTTTTCAATCAATACCTGGGCGCTTGCATCCTTCATGGTCCGGAATGCATCCGCATTGAACAGGGTGGTATCA
The DNA here is from genome assembly GCA_005788235.1 of Cytophagales bacterium. GTDB lineage: Bacteria > Bacteroidota > Bacteroidia > Cytophagales > Cyclobacteriaceae > Algoriphagus. The sequence continues at coordinate 6,344 of SXYU01000044.1, read as the reverse complement.
TTTTTTTGGGAGCCCGTTGCTCGACTTGCGGCAACAATCACTTCGGATAGGGCTTTCTCTTCTTCACGGAGGGAGAGGGTTCCCATTTCGATATCTTTTTGGATCTCCAAGGTTCTGAATAAGGTTTGGTAGCCGAGATACTGGATTTTAAACAGGTAGATATCTCCCTTAATGGAAGGGATCTCAAATTGTCCATCTACCTCAGAAATGGTGCCGGCCACTTGTGTGGAATCAGAAAGGCGAAGGAGTAAGACGTTGGCGTAGGAAATGGATTCTGATTTTCCTGCCACTACGACGGTTCCTCTAAGGGTGTAGGTTTGCGCATGCAACTCAACAAGCAATCCAAAAAGTAAGGCAATCGTAATAAAAAGGTATTTCATAGTTGGCGTGGAACAGAAGTGCTCTTGGAGTTCTTGCTATCCGCTACTTCTATTTACAAAGAAAGGAGTGAAAAAGTTTAGAATTTCCGAGTATTGGCTGAGCGGTTTATTTTTCTGTTTAACGAGCAATTCCTCCTTTTTCAAAATTTTGGAAGTTGTTTTTTTAAGATGATCCGCTTCAATACCAGTGACCTGTGAAAATAAGGTTTGAAGTTCAAGAAGGTGAGCGGTGGACTGTGTACTGTCGTCTGTGGTTAATTAATTCGCAGGGATTCACCCGCCTGTTTAGTCCATTTTTGGTTGCTGATAAAGTTCATTTTTCTTTTTTACGACAATTACTGTCTCAAAATATGTTTATTTTAAAAACAAAATAATGTTTATTAAAGTAACATCACTACATTAGTACCTGTAAACGAGACGCACATGAACAAATCCACTTCCATTCGCATCACGACCAAGGCCCTGAATTCAGGCAATTGCCAGGTTAAGTTTTTTATTGAAGACGAAGAAAATCCCCAGTATGGGTACTTGCTTTTGCATGAGGCTAAGCCAGTAGGAGATATCTTAGAAGAGATTAAGTTCCGCATGGCCTGCAGAAGTGAAGCCATGCTGCATGCCAATCCCTTTTTATCTATTGCTCCAAGTCAAGACGATCACCATTTTTACCTCTTTTCCGCATGAGTTACCTAGCCGCAAACCTTCGCTTTTTGCGAAAACTGAAAAACCTAACTCAAACCGAATTAGCAGAACAGTTGGATGTGCAGCGCACGATGATATCCGCGTATGAGGATGGGCGCTCCGAACCCAAACTAGCCACCTTGCTTACACTTTGCAATTTGCTGGGAGTAGGGGTGGAGGAATTGCTGTCCCACGACATCGAATCTAGAGGTCGGATGGCGCTACAGCCTCGAAACCTGCAGGTATTGACCATAGCCACTGACGATTCGGATCGGGAGAACATTACCTGGGTGGGCCAGAAGGCTTCAGCAGGCTACCTCAATGGCTTTGCCGATCCTGAGTTTATGGAGACGCTTCCTCAGTTTCACCTGCCCAACCTTTCTCGGCAAGCGACCTACCGAGCCTTTGAATTGGCAGGCGACTCCATGTTGCCCTTGATTTCAGGTACCATAGTCATTGGCACCTATGTAGATCAGCTCCAAGACATCAAGAGCGGGAGAACTTACGTGTTGGTTACCCAAACCGAAGGGGTGGTCTACAAACGAGTATTCAATTACTTAGCAGAAAACGGGAAACTATTTTTAGTGTCCGACAACGAGGTCTACAAACCCTACGAAGTTCGTGCCGAGGAGGTACTAGAAGTATGGGAAGCCAAAGCCTTTATTAGTACGGATTTCCCGAATCCCGGCGATAAAAAGAAACCTTTGAATCTGGAGGATTTAGGAGAGATGATTCGAGACATTCACGCCGACCTGAAGCGCATCACAAGCTAAAGAAGTAGTAATTCTAGTTTAGGATGGTATAAACGTTGCTTGGGAAACTTAGTTGGTGTCCAACAACTGGTCAAATCCAGCCTTAATCTTGCCTACGGCATCTACCGAAGCATGGCTGTTGACCACGCCTTTGCCTAGTTCGTGCCAAAAGCCATCTCCACATTCGATGTAGGCCCCCCGTTTATTCCCCGGGATATCTTTGGCTTGTTCATACCTGTAATCGGGCATAAATACGAATTTCATTAAGTCAATGGCTCCTTCCCAGGAGATCTTTTTGGAAAGTTCCGACCGGAGTAAAACTGCCTCTCTGTTCGAGAAGTGAATGGTAAGGCTGAGGTCACTGATTTGCTCTCGCTCTACTTTTCTGTACTTAACCGTCAAAGGAGCCTCCTTCTTTTCAAGCTCGTAAATGGCCTGAATTAAATCCTGAGCCATCAACTGCCATTCTTCCTGGTTGGCAGGAATTTTCAATCCCTCGCTTTTGGTTTCTTCCATAGCTGTGAGGGTAATTCCTCCCTCGTCAATGGATTTTTTGGTCCAGTGGGTAGCTTGAAGGAGTTGCTTCACTGGCCCAATCCAAACTGAGGGCAAATTACCTTGATACCGGTAGTCATCTTCCAAACTAAAGCCCTCGTCAAAAATCTCCTGCTCTGTGAGTTCCTCTCGATCGGTATAATGCAGGTCAAGCTGTGCACTGAAACTGCCTTTGGACCAATCTAGAGCAAGGCGAAAAACATGACTGAACGGTGGGGGAACAATTCCTGAATCGTATTCCAACACAAGTCCTGTGATAGCGGGAGGTAAACTCATCGAGATAGCTTTTCACAAAAGTATGGTTTTTTAGCGATTTAACTGGTTATTTTGCCTTCCCATCCCTATCCTATGGAAGACTTACTCGACCACATAAGCCAAGAGATTTACAGCAACTCCTATGTTGTCGTGGATAATTTTGTAGACGAAACCTTTCGAATGGCGCTTTTGAAAGAACAAACTGATTTATTGAATCAGGGTCAATTTACCAAAGCAGCTATCGGAAAAGGGGACCAAAAGCAAGTGCGAGCCGAAATTCGAAGTGATGAGGTACTCTGGATGGACCCCAGCGTATTAAGTCCCCTTCAAGCGATTTTTTGGGAGAAAATAGCGGAACTGCAACAGGTGCTCAATCGTCGCTGTTTCCTTGGCTTAAAGTCTTTTGAGGGTCACTTTGCGCGATATCCTATCGGATCTTTTTACAAGCGTCACTTGGACCAGTTTCATGCTGTCCCGCATCGTATCGTCACGGTGATCTTATATCTCAACGAATCTTGGACTGAAGCGGATGGAGGGCAGCTACGCATGTATTTCCCGCAAGAAGACGGAAGCGAACGGCTAGAGGATGTGTTACCAGTAGGGGGGAGACTCGTGGTGTTTTTAAGTGAAGAGATCCCGCACGAGGTGCTGCCTACGCACAAAGAGCGGATTTCCATCACGGGCTGGCTGCGAAATATCGACTAGCGCAAATCAATTTCTAGTGAAACGGCTGTCTTTCCCAAAACGAAAGCGGCCTTTTCGAAGGAAGGAGGGCTGAAGTATACCTTTGGATTTTTGGAGAAGCCGAATTTTTCGGTGGGATAGCCCACTGCATTGGTACTCAACTTTCCATTGTTGTCCTGGTCGTGGATGACAGCCACAGAATAAGTTCCAGCTGGGAGATCTTTTAGGCTGAAATTGGCTTTTCCACCCTTTGGAGGGAGGGAAATACTTCGAACTGCCTGTTTGACCTGATCTGGAAATCCGGCAGGCTTAGAAAACACCAAGATGCGGATGCTCCCAGCATCACTGCTCGCTCCGCTGATGGACACCTGAAGGCTCGTTTGATTGCTTTGTCCCAGCGTTTCCAACGCGAACAAAAGGCTAACTAAAAGGAAGATGTAGTTCATAGGGAAGCAGCTGTAGCGTGACGGTTTATCTTTCTACTTGGGGTATACGCAAACGCGGGTTTAAAATAGATCTTTTTTGGAACTTCGTACTTTCCCACGATTTGCCCAAGTCCGACTTCGAGGGCAAGTCGCTTGGTTTCTTCTCTAGGTCCCTCCACATACAAGACCAATTGCTCTCCCAATCGGCTGTCTTTTTCCCCAAACAAAAAATAGGCGCTTCCTGGGCAAATTTCCTCGAGTAGAGGAGCAATTTGACGTTCCAATTGTTCAGGAAAAAGTTTTATTCCTCCAGAATTTACCACAAAATCAGCCCTTCCCAACCAAGTGAATGTATTTTTTGACTGAAGTTCAATTCGATCATTTGTTTGAATTTTTTCGGACCCGCTCATGGGAGATTGTACCCAAAGGCAGTCCTGTTCATTGGTCCCGATGGCTACCCCAGGTAGAGCTTGATAAACCAATTCACCTTCCCCAATCTTCGCCAATGCGATATGCGAGACAGTTTCGGTCATTCCAAAGGATTGCCAAGCTCGAATCCCCTGTTGAACCAGCCCTTGCTGGATTCTATGGGGTAAGGCAGCCCCTCCGATCAGTACTTGGGGGATGGACTGGAGTAGTTTTCTGCTTTTTTCTTCGGCCAAACCCGCTTCCACCTGCAGGGGAACTAGCGCAACGAAGCTAAATTGCTCTTCCAGGCCTAGTAGGGGATTTGCACTTGGCTCCACCAAGGTGATTGGGCAATCCCAAACCAGGGCGCGTACCAGCATCATTTTTCCTGCGATATAGACAGGGTTTAGGCAGCAGAGCAGATGTTCTTCGGTAGTTGTACTAAAAAAAGCCCCTGTGGCGTCTGCACTGGCTTCCATTTGGGTTCGTGTGATAACCTGCAACTTGGGTACTCCGGTAGATCCAGAGGTCTGTTGGGTGAATGTTTCCTGTCCTGCCAACCAATCCCTACAGAATGCAAAGGCTACCTGAGCAAACTCTGGAAGCCCCTCAAGGCTGGGGAGGGGCTGGCTTTTGCTGTAGTGGTAAGACTGGTAGCGAAGTTGAAACATTTGCGTATCGGAGATAAGAAAGGAAACCGTATCCCTAACAAATTTCGTTAGCATCGGTTAACTTGCACAAAAATGTGATTTTTAAATCAAACGATCATGATTAACTGGATTACAGCCAAGGAATACGAGGACATCACCTACAAAAAGTGCAATGGCGTCGCGCGAATTGCTTTTAATCGCCCTGAGGTTCGCAACGCATTTCGTCCAAAAACCACTGCTGAACTCTACGATGCTTTCTACGATGCACAGGAAGACACTTCCATTGGGGTCATTTTGCTTTCAGGGGAAGGACCATCTGCCAAGGATGGCAAATGGGCTTTTTGCTCTGGAGGGGATCAGCGCGCCAGAGGGCACCAGGGCTATGTAGGTGAGGATGGCTACCATCGGTTGAATATCTTGGAAGTACAGCGCCTCATTCGTTTTATGCCCAAGGTGGTGATTGCCGTAGTGCCAGGATGGGCCGTAGGAGGAGGTCATAGCCTTCATGTAGTTTGTGATCTTACGCTTGCCAGTGCGGAGCATGCGATATTCAAGCAAACTGACGCTGATGTAACCAGCTTTGATGGAGGCTATGGATCGGCTTACTTGGCCAAGATGGTAGGCCAGAAAAAGGCCCGTGAAATCTTCTTCCTAGGAAGGAATTATTCTGCTCAGGAAGCAATGGATATGGGCATGGTCAATGCCGTCATTCCACACGCTCAATTGGAAGATACGGCCTACGAATGGGCACAAGAGATTCTCGCCAAATCACCTACCTCCATCAAAATGCTCAAGTTTGCAATGAACTTGACCGACGATGGAATGGTGGGTCAACAGGTCTTTGCGGGGGAAGCTACTCGGCTCGCTTACATGACCGAAGAAGCCCAGGAGGGGCGTAATGCGTTTCTTGAGAAGAGAAAGCCAAACTTTAAGAAAATCAAATGGATACCTTGATTTAGATAAAGTAAAAAAGAGCCTAAAGCATCTGCTTTAGGCTCTTTTTTTATGAATGATTTACTTACCTATTGCCCCATAAGTGGCATACATCTACTATGTCTTACCCCAGCGGGGTAATAGGTTAATAGAAAGGGTATCATCAATTGGATTAAAGCTCCAGAGGAGCGAAATAACTTTAATCTTTTATGTCGCTCCTCCGGAACTCTTCAAAAATGTTTTTTAGGTTTTCTATTAACAAAATGCTCCTCCGGAGCATAATTCTAAAATCTCTTTTTCTATTTTGAATTTATCATCTCCTCATATCCCTTACCCAAAATTCTTCCTCAGAATATACTCTACGCATCGAGCAGCAAGGCGAGCAGTAGCCAGGTCTTGATCGTAGGCAGGGTTGAGCTCGACCACATCCAAACTGATTAACTTTTTGCTTTTGGCAACTAGGTCAAAAACCTTAAAGGCCACTTCTGGATCAAAGCCCATCGGGGAAGGAGCGGAAACTCCAGGCGCAAAGGCCGAAGAAAAACCATCCATATCCACGCTTAGGTAAAGTGCATCTACTTGGTCTAGAAACCAGCAGATTTGCTCCTCGATGTATTCCCAATG
>SXYU01000043.1 GCA_005788235.1 Cytophagales bacterium | reverse complement strand
TCCTTCTCTTTCCGGTAGCCTTGGCTATCTCTTGCAGCACTCCTTCCAAAAAAACGAGTGAGACAGCGGAACTGCCCATCCTTGGTGAACGCTATGTCGATGACAATCAAGATACGGTGTACCATAGCATTGCAGACTTTGCCTTCGTCAATCAAGTAGGCGACACCATTCGCAAGGAAGACATGGCAGGAAAAATCTATGTGGCCGATTTCTTTTTTACCACCTGCCCTACCATCTGCCCAGTCATGAAAAAAGAAATGCTTCGGGTATTTGAACAGTTTAAGGGAGAACCCAATTTTCGAATCCTAAGTCATAGCATCGATCCTACGCATGACACCCAAGCTGTGCTTCAGGATTATGCAGAGAAACTAGGAGTGCCCGATGCAGCTACTTGGAACTTTCTTACGGGAGACCAGGAAAAAATCTTTGAAATTGGCCAAACTAGCTATTTGACCACGACCATGGCCGATGAAATGGAGCCCGGGGGATTTCTTCACAGTGGGGCATTCCTACTCGTTGACCAGCAGGGAAGAATCCGTGGGGTGTATGACGGCATCAAATCCGAACAGGTAGACCGCCTGCTTGCAGACATTCCCAAACTACTCAAACCGTGAGATTACTGGCTTTACTCCTAATTATTGGTCTTTTTACCGCTTCCTGTGCACCCAAAGCAAGTAGCGAAGCCAATACCCTTGCCCAAATTTCGGATACCGAGGTGCTGCAGTTTGCAATCCCCGGAAAGGAGTTGTACGAAAATTACTGCGCCAACTGCCACCAGAAAGATGGGACTGGACTAGGCAAACTTATCCCTCCACTGCGGGATGCGGATTACTTCAAAGCAGACATTCACCGAACTGTGTGGATCATGAAGCATGGAATAGCCGGAGAAATAGTAGTCAATGGACAAGTTTACAACCAAGCCATGCCTGCCAATCCGAACCTTAGCCCCTTGGACTTGGCACAAATCGCCACCTACTTGTACAATAGTTGGGGCATGAAGGAAGGGGTCATCGATGCGCCTCGCGTAGAGCAGTATCTGAGAACCCCCCCCACAGAAAATTAATTTTTCAACTTTAAAGCTGTCAGTTCCAAGGCGGCTTTGATGTCCGCATTTACTTGATTGACTTTTACTAGCTGCTCATCCAGGTAGGTCTTGAGTTCTTCGGGAGTTTTTCCTTCCTCATCTAACGAATACTGCCGCATCCATACAAACATTCCTTCATGGGCCTGATTGAGCTGTTCAGCAAGTGCTCGCAAAGCTTCAATTTCGGAGGAAACTGTACTATCCTGTGCAAAAAGGCTGTCTGCCTGCGCCAAAGCTTTCTTTTCCAAGGACATTAGCTCCCCTATTTTGGGCATCACCTCATCGTGTACCCCTATAATTTGTGCCCGCATTTCTTTATTTGCTTCAATCAAGGGATTGGCACAAGCAAGGACTAACATTGAAAAAAGTAGGATCAGGAAGCTTGAGAATGGTTTCATTGGATTTAGTTTGGGGTTAATTATTTTTTAAAATTAAAAAAGAAACAACAGCCTTCGGCGAAGCTGATGTGAATTTTAGTCCTAATTTTGATTACTTACTTTGATGCTATGAAACCATTCTGCTTTGCCGACGGGAAAATCATCCCGACCCAAGATGCTCGTCTTCATCCCGCTGATCTCGCGGTCATTCGTGGCTACGGGATTTTTGATTTTTTCCGTACCGAGCAGTATCGCCCCGTGTTCTTGGAGGATTACTTGGATCGGTTTATTGCATCCGCAGCCAAAACCTATTTGCCCTTGCCCTATTCTCGTGAAGAGCTCCGCACCATCATTTCGGAGTTGATTGCCAAAAATGACTTGGAGCAAGGCGGAATCCGCATGGTCTTGACGGGGGGAGTTTCAGAAAATCACTTCTCCCCTTCTACAGGTACGCTTTTTATGTTTGGAGAGGAACTGAGTTTCCCTTCGGAGGAAAAATACCAGCATGGGGTAAAGCTGCTCAGCGTAGAACATGTCCGAGCCATTGCCGACATCAAAACCACCAACTATACGTTACCGGTTTGGCATAGCATGCAGTGGAAGCAGCAAGGTGCAGAGGATGTCTTGTACCACTGGGATGGTATGGTGAGTGAAAGTTCAAGAAGTAATTTTTTTATAATCAAAGATGGGATTATTTCCACCCCAGATAAACACATTCTGATGGGGATTACTCGAAAGAATTTGCTGGCTGTGGCAGGAGATGTACAGATCCGACCTATTTCTTTGGAAGAAGTTTGGGAAGCAGATGAAGCCTTTATCTCTGCAACCACCAAGATTTTATTGCCCGTCACACAGATTGACGATCGAAAAGTAGGCTCTGGAAAAGTGGGAAAGGTCAGTTTGGAGGTAATGGCTAAGTTTCGCGAGCGCGAAAAAACCTACCTCCAAAATAAATAAAAACGAGTAAGTTTAGTTTTCAACCAGCACAGCCTCTTTGAGGATGTACATCAACTTTTCTGGGTCAGCTGTATTGAGGGTGAGTTTGCCGCGAACCTTCACCCGCTTGGAGGTGTACTTGATCGGCTTGGTAAGCATTGCTTCCATGACTGTTTCCGGCCCTCCAGATCCGCAAAAGAAGCATTCTGCAAGCGGAAGACTGGATAGAATGATGTGATTGGGCTTAAACATCCCTTCAAAGGGGATGATGTATCCATCTGCCTCCACTACCTTCCCCTCTATTTTTTTAATGTTTTCGGAAAAAACAGGCACATAGAGTTCTCCAAAATTATCCTTGCTGATTTTGTAAGTCACCTCAGACAAACTTTTCCAAACCCCTTGGGCATACGTCTGCTGGGAAAAAGTGGCTATAGCCAAAAGTAAACCGATCAGGAATGCTCCTTTTTTCATCTTGCTTTAAATTTTATGCTAATTACGCCTTTGTAAGTTGCTTTGCAATACTCGTTTGGTAGGCTGACCAGGCTGGGATCAAGGAAGCCAGCAATCCCACTGCCAAGGCATAGCCAAAAATCAGTCCTTCTTCAGGTAAGAATAGCCAAGGATCCACCAAGGAAACTACTTCTTGGGCTGTCAATTCGACGATAATCGCCAAAAAGCCATGCCCCAATACAATCCCCAAAAGCGCTCCCAAAGTGGTGAGCGAAATTCCTTCCAGAAATACCAAAGTCACCAATTGCACCCGTGAAGCACCCAAGGTTCGTAAGATGGCTAAATCATATTTCCGTTCCTTGAGTGAATTGTAGAGGGCGATAAAAATGCTCAATCCTGCAATGACCACTAAGGCAATGGCCAAACCCTGCAAGAGACTAATGCCCACGCCAAGCAATTCAAATAGTCGAGACATTTCAAAT
>SXYU01000042.1 GCA_005788235.1 Cytophagales bacterium | reverse complement strand
ATCCTGCTGAACGAATATTTCCCCTGCCTCTGGAGCCTCTCTTTTTTCACCTAGGTGAGGAAGAAATACTTTCTTAGAATAGGGCCATTCCTTGATACGAGACTTGTTGTTTTCGATGGCGTTGGCCGTTTGTGCTTCGATGGGATAGCCCAAGGCGAGGTCCATAGCGGGTTGAAGCACCTGTTCCAAACTTAGTGACCCAAACTCGGCCAGCATGGTCATTATTCCTCCTGGAGTACCTGGGGTAGTTGCGGCTAAAGGACCAAATTGAGGTGGGTAATCCATTCCTTGACCCTTGTAAAAATCTACCGTTGCACCTGTTGGGGCTACACCCATGGCATTGATAGCAACCACTTTTTTGGTGTTGGGATTGTAGATCAAGGCCTGCGTTTCTCCACCCCAAGAAAGCACATCCCACATGGTGGATGTAGCGGCGATCATGGCACAGGCTGCATCCACGGCATTTCCACCCTTTTGGAAGACCATGGCCCCAGCGGTAGCAGCAAGTGGCTTGCCCGTGATGGCTACCCATTTTTTACCGTGAAGAATAGGTCGGTTGTTAGGAGTGGTGCCAGCACCTAAACCAGGGAGTCCTTGGGAGAATGCTGAAAATGATCCTAAAAGACAAAAGAAAAAGGCCAATTTTTTCATATTCGAAAAGAAAGATGAGTGTGAAATGAATATCAATCCGGTAAAAAATGGACTGCTTCAAGCAGCGCAGTTTCTACAATAAGCAATTAATATACTTGGAATTTAGGAGGCTATACAAACTTCTTTGCACCAATGGTATATTTCTTTTGTAGTTTATATTTTTCGAAGCTTAGCTCCCAAAAGTCATTAGAGCCGTATGGACTAGGGGCTGAGCTCCTTTTAGTAGACAAACCTTGTTTTGAACCTACAGATGCCATTACAGGTTGTGAGTGGGTATTTGTCCCAAATTCCCGTATATTTGACTTTTCGGACTCTTTTCCGATGGCTTTTCTTCTAAAAAAATCACCTCAACTTGAATTTTAATTCGTTTAATTTTGAGCCCTCTCTACAAGAAGGGCTTGATGCCATGGGTTTTGATACCCCAACCCCCATACAGGAAATGGCAATTCCTGTAATTTTATCAGGAAAAGACTTGATTGCTTGCGCACAAACAGGTACTGGTAAAACAGCCGCTTTTGTGTTGCCCATTTTAAATAAAATCACAAAATCTGGAACTAGCTCACTCAATACGTTGATTTTGGCACCTACCCGGGAGCTAGCCATTCAAATTGACCAGCAGATTCAAGGTTTTTCCTATTTCTTGGGTGTAAGTTCCGTTCCTATTTATGGAGGTGGAGATGGCATCGTCTGGGAACAACAAAAGAAAGCACTAGAGACAGGAGCTGAAATCGTGGTGGCTACGCCAGGTCGCCTTATTGCCTTGTTGGCAGGAGGGAAAATTGATCTAAGCAGCCTAGAACATTTGGTTTTGGATGAAGCGGACCGGATGATGGACATGGGCTTTTCGGATGATATTTTGAAAATTGTCAATTACTTACCTCAAACTCGTCAGACGATTCTTTTTTCAGCAACCATGCCTCCAAAAATCCGGCAGTTCAGCATGAAGATTCTGAACAATCCGGAAGAGATTTCCATTGCCATAGGAAAAACAGCCTCTGGTGTGACCCAATCCATGTATTCGGTGTACGATACCCAAAAAGAGGAACTGGTTCGTCACATTCTTTCTCAAAAAAATTACGAGGCGGTTATCGTTTTTTGTTCCACCAAAGACAAGGTAAAGGCACTCTTTAAAATACTCAAAAAAGGATTTGATGTAGAGGCATTTCACTCAGATTTAGAGCAAGTAGAGCGTGAAAAAATTATGTCTGCATTCAAAAATAGGAAAGTTAAAATCCTTATTGGAACAGATATAATTTCTCGTGGCATTGATGTGGTAGGGATTGAGTTAGTCATCAACTACGATACACCAGGTGATCCAGAAGATTACGTGCACCGTGTAGGCCGTACGGCAAGAGCAGATGCCAAAGGGGAAGCAATTACTTTTGTCAACCCCAGGGACCAACCCAAATTTGTGCGAATTGAGAAGTTGATTGGCATGTCTGTCACTGTGGTTCCACTGCCGACATCAATGGATAAAGGACCTGCCTATACCGGAAGAGAAACTCCTAAATTAAGTACTTCCTCAATTTCGAGTGCTTCCAATTCTACTAATCCTTCTTTTAAAAAGAAAAAGAAGAAGAAAAAGAAACCAAGTCAGGGATCAGTTGCGCCAAAAGCTTATGCTCCGGCACCTAATTCAGATTCACCTGTGGTGAATGAGCCAAAAACTGAAGCTTTGCCCAGCAAATATGGGCAGCGGAGAAATGTGATCGATTCCGAATTGCCTCAGTAAATTCACCTTTTTTTTAAATCCTAGAGAAGGGCTGATTAGCCCTATTTTTAACTCAATTTGATTTCAATTCCCAATTCTTTGGCTTCTTATAAACACCAAAGCACCAATTAGGGCCATTATGCCTCCAAGTGTCCAAAGCAATACAATGGTCCAGGTATTTTGAACCACAGCAAGTTGGAAACCGAGGCTTGTAAATACGCCTGTTCCAATCATGTTGGCGATTACTATTGCCGCAGCGGTTTTCCAGGATATTTTTTTAGTTGAAGGAATCAAAAGTTAGGCAGTTGAATCAAATTTATGAATCGAATCTACAATCTGTAGGTTGAATTTTCTATGAGGATATTCAGTTACTGAAATAGTTTTTTGCGTAAAAACTAAAAAAAAGCATCCCGATGAGTCAGGATGCTTTTTCCGAGCTAAAGATTGAATATTTATTTTTTAATATTTTCAAACAAATCAATAGGTGTAGCTTTTACCTTGTCCTCAAAGGATTTCCAATCTCCTTGGATGAAGGCTTCAACCTTGGCAATCGCTGCTGCTGCTGCCTCTTTGGCATGGCCAAGCAAGCGCTCCTCGGTTGCTCCAGGGGCAGTATAGCTTGAATTGGCATAGCTTCTTGGAGCAAACAGGTGGGTCATGGTGTTAGGGAATAAGTTCCGAACAATTCCTTGTCCCTCTACTTTAGGTCCATTGAATGCTTCACGTGCTGCATCCAATTTCTTCTTGATATCCTTAGCGGCAGTTTCCAAGGCTTTCGCCTCCTCGGTCTTCAAATCTTTGACCATGGAGTTTACCTTGTCAATCACTTTCTGCGCTTCATCCAATTTTTTGGTCGTGGCAGTTACTTCAGAAGAAAGGGCTTCTATTTTTTTCAAGAAGTTATCCTTGGCTTGTAGGTCTGAAAGGACAGGCTTGATGCGTGGATCTGCATGTACCGTGATGGAAGTTTCGGATGACTCTCCTCCATATTCCATCACCACTTTATAGGTGCCTGGAAGAGCATCTCCTCCACTTGGTTCAAAGAATCCTCTGCGTCCTCCACCACCTTGACCTCCACCTTGACCTCCACCGCCCCAGCCGCCAGTCATTTCAGCAGTTGATTTGCGGTCTAGGTTCCAGATGATTCGGTTGACTCCCTTAGTAGGAAGCGTTTTCAAGGTTCTGATTTGTTCTCCAGAGGCTGAGTAAATTTTTACAGTCAAAGAATCCAATTTCTCTTTATCGTCTTGAATCAAATAGCTCAAACGACCTCCGAATGCTCTATTTTCACCGGCATACTTCGCAGAAGCCATAAAGCGTTCACCATGAGGTTGCTGGATTTCAGCTTGGTGGGCATCAGGAGCAGCGAAGGCAGTGATTTTTCCAACTGGAGCTTTTCCACCATTTTTGGCAAAAGCGCGTAATGGACGGATATCATCCAACACATAGATCGCACGTCCAAAAGTGCCAATCACCAAGTCGGCCTCGCGCTCTTGGATGGTCATGTCGTAAGTGGACACCGCCTTAGGATAGCCATGTTCCCACTTGTTCCAAGTTTTGGCTTTATCAAATGATACATACAATCCAAACTCAGTACCCAAGAAAATAAGATTTGGTTCGGTAGGATCTTGTTTGATAGATAGGGTGAAGCCCCAAACCTTAGAATCATCTGCGATTCGGGTGAAGGTCTTTCCATAATCCGCACTGTGGTAGGCATAAGCCGCAAAGTCATTATTTCGGTAGTTGTTGGCAATTACCCACACTTCACCTGCATTGTATTTTGATGCTTGTACTTGTGGAATCCAGGATGCTTTTGGAAGTCCGGCAAGTTTAGCGGCAACATTCGTCCAGGTATTACCACCATCTTGTGTTACTTGAAGGTTGCCATCGTCTGTGCCAACCCAGATGACATTCTTATCTACTGGAGATGGAGCAATAGCAATAATGGTGGTGTGATTCTCAGCACCGGTGATGTCAAAGGTCAATCCACCTGTTTTCTGCTGACGCTGCTTGGTCGAATCGTTGGTCGTTAAGTCAGGAGAAATGATTTCCCAAGTCTCACCAGAATCTTTTGACTTATGCAAAAACTGAGAAGCATAGTAAACCGTGTTGACATCGTGAGGATCCTGTGCAATCGCTGCATTCCAGTTGTAACGAAGGAACACGTCTTTGTCTGGATGCGTAGGTCGGATGGTACGGTTGTGACCCGTAAGCTTGTCAAAACGGCTCACGTTACCTCCTTGAGACATGGTGTAGCCATATCTCGAATTGGCAGGGTGAGATACTACATCAAAACCATCTCCGAAGGAAATTTCTTGCCAGTAGGTGTTTCGGATGCCATCGCCTCTCCAAAGGTAGGCAGGTCCTGTCCAAGATCCATTGTCTTGCATTCCTCCGTACACATTGTACGGTACTTCGTTGTCCACGTTAATGTGGTAAAACTGACCTACAGTGATGCCTTCGGCAAAAAACCAGGTTTTACCCATATCTCTAGAAACATTCAATCCTCCGTCGTTGCCATTGATTAGCAGCGATGGATCGTTGGGATTGATGTACCAAGCGTGGTGATCAGGGTGCACCCCTGAGTAGGAGAGCAATTCTCTGAAGCTTTTTCCTCCATCCTCGGTGATCCCTACGCGTGAATATAATGTGTAGAGTCTGTTTTCGTTTTTAGGATCAGCATGGATCTCAAAGTAATAGAAAGGGCGATCTCCAATTTCAGCTTTGTCATTGATCATTGTGAATTTACCTCCACCATCTTCGGACACATAGAGTGCATTCTTAGAGGATTCGATCAATGCATATACTTTACTACTGTTGGCTTTGGATATGGCCAAGCCCATTCTTCCTAGATTCCCTTTAGGCAATCCATTTTCTTCTGCAGATAATTTTTTCCAATTGTCTCCACCATCCTGAGTTACATAAAGTCCAGAGCTAGCTCCTCCAGATTCAAAAAACCAAGGATAGCGTCTGTGTTCCCACATGTTGACAAAGATTTTATTTGGGTTGTTGGGATCCATGATCATTTCTCCCACACCAGTCTTGTTGTCTATATAAAGGATTTTTTTCCAGGTTTTTCCTCCATCGGTAGTCTTGTACACGCCACGATCCTCTTGGGTACCCCAAGGAGAGCCGATGGCTCCAACAAAGACGGTATTTGGATCATCTGGATGAACAATGATGCGGTGGATGGCACGGGTTTTTTCGAGTCCTATGAGTTGCCAAGTCTTGCCAGCATCCATGGATCGGTATACTCCATAGCCCATATTCAAAGAGTTTCTTGGGTTTCCCTCACCAGTACCCACCCAAATGATGTTTGGATTTTTCTGATAGATGGAAATGGCCCCGATTGAATGCACCCTTTCATTATCAAAAATTGGCTCCCAAGTAATGCCACCAGAAGTAGACTTCCAAAGGCCGCCAGAGGCCGAGCCGGCATATATAATTGTAGGATTATCGTGGACAGCATCAATGGCAGTAATTCTACCACTCATCGCACCAGGGCCGATGCTTCGCGCTTTCATGGATTTAAAAACGTCCATGTTGACCTGCTGTGCCTGTACACTCATTTGGAGCACAGCAAGGAAAATTAAGAGAATTAATTTTTTCATTTGACTAGGGGTATGTTTCAAACTTTAAATAAAATCAATTTTACGGATTATATGGATTGAATTTACTTCAATGGAGTTCATTTATGTAGGAGGAGTACTTTATTTTTTTACACACGGTTTGGGGATAGTTTGCAATTTGATTTTATTTAAGAAAAAATTAGAAATGGCAAATTATAAATTTAGGTCCTACTTAGGACTTTTCTTTTTTATGGTAGCTGGCCTAGGCTTTGCCCAGAATGGTCGTTTTCAACAGGCAGTTTCCTACCGCATGCAGGTGGATATGGATGTAGCCACCAATCGCTACCAAGGTACGCAGTTACTTGCTTACACAAATAATTCTCCCGATACGCTCAATCGGGTATTTTACCATCTGTATTACAATGCCTTCCAACCCGGCAGCATGATGGATGTTCGTTCTAGGACGATCTCAGATCCTGATCAGCGCGTGAAGGATCGAATATCCAAATTGACCCCTGAAGACATCGGATTCCTTCATACAACCACGCTTAGTATGAATGGGAAAGCCTTACGCTTTAAAGAGGTTGGGACGATTTTGGAGGTTGATTTGGAGCAAGCAATTCTCCCAAATACTACGGTGCAGTTTGAGATGAATTTTGAGGGGCAGGTTCCACTGCAAGTGCGACGATCTGGTCGAGATTCTGAAGAAGGGGTTCGTTACTCCATGTCGCAATGGTATCCCAAGATGGCCAACTACGACGAGCAGGGATGGCATGCAAATCCTTATGTGGGCAGAGAATTTTACGGAATATGGGGAGATTTTGATGTAAAAATTACCATTGACAAAACCTACACGTTAGGCGGTACAGGATATCTTCAAAATCCAAACCAGATCGGTCATGGATATCAAGATGAGGGTGTAAAGGTATCGGAGCCAAAAGGTAAAACCCTTACTTGGCATTTTGTAGCTCCTAAAGTCCATGACTTTATGTGGGCAGCAGACAACAAGTACAAGCACGATAAGGTCAATATGCCAAATGGCATCACCGTACATCATTTTTACATTCCTGGGGATAAGACCACGGAAAACTGGGAAAAGCTGAAAGAGTATACCCCTAAGGCCATAGCTTACTTATCTCAAAAATTCGGGCAATATCCCTACAAGCAATTTTCTGTGGTTCAAGGAGGAGATGGGGGAATGGAATATGCAATGTCAACCCTGGTTACTGGGGAGCGTACTTTACCGAGTTTGGTAGGTGTGATGGTACACGAATTGGCACACAGCTGGTTTCATGGAGTCCTTGCTTCCAACGAATCCTTGTATCCTTGGATGGACGAAGGCTTCACTTCCTATGCATCGAATTTGGCTATGGCATCGATTTTTCAGCCAAACCCCTCACCGCAGCGTAGTTCCTATGCTGGGTATTACCGATTGGTTAAATCAGGATTGGAAGAGCCTATGTCCACCCATTCGGATCACTACCAAACCAACTCTGCCTATAGCGCAGCAGCCTACAGCAAAGGAGCTGTTTTCTTGGCACAGCTTGGCTATGTAATTGGTGAAGAGGCGCGCGACCGCGGAATGCTCCGCTATTGGAACACCTGGAAGTTTAAGCACCCCAATGTCAACGACTTGATCCGCGTCATGGAGAAAGAGAGTGGCTTGGAATTGGACTGGTACAAGGAGTATTTTGTGAATTCGACTAAGACGATAGATTACAGTGTCAAAGAGGTAAAAGCATCTGAAGATGGTACTTCGATTACTTTAGAGCGAGTAGGGGCCATGCCTATGCCGGTGGATGTGGTGATTACCTATAAAGATGGAACTAAGGAGTTGGTTTACCTGCCATTAGAAATGATGCGTGGGGAGAAAATAGCTGAGTCAGGAAGCCCAGTGCGTGTGATGTCTGAAGATTGGCCTTGGACGCATCCCATTTACACCATTAGTTTAAAAAGAGCACTAGATACAATCAAATCGGTAGAGATTGATCCAAGCAAGCAAATGGCTGATGTACAGCTAGAAAATAATAAAGTGGAGTTTTAGGCTCCACTTCAAAGTTGGTTTAAAGAAAAAAGGTGGAGATTATTTTCCACCTTTTTTTATTAGAATCAACCTGCGTTCTTTTTGTTCTGTACTTCAGTACGGATTGCTTGCGCTAGGTTTTTCAAATCTTGCATACCTTTTCTTACGCGGGTACCTGCAGCTTGATTTCCTTTGTCGTAGAACTTTTCGAAGTCAGCTTCCAAGCTCATTACTAAATTTTTTACGTCGCTAAATCTGCTCATAGTAAAAGTTTTTAAGGGTTGATGATAAGTTTATAAGGGTCTAATATATATCAAATACTTTCTATTTCAATTCAGAGCCGCTTTTTTTTAATTTTTTTTTATTCACCAAAAGAAAGTGCCAAAGCAGAATTCTTGTAAACGCCAGATGTAAGCTTGTCTTTTACTGCAGCAAATGCCTTTACGGTCAAGTTTACATCCTCAATCGTATGGACTGCAGTAGGAATTAACCGCAAGATAATCATGCCTTTAGGGATTACTGGATAGATTACCACAGAGCAGAAGATTCCAAAATTCTCTCTCAAGTCCATGGAAAGGGCAGCAGCTTCACCTACGGTACCATTTAATACGACCGGTGTAACAGGAGAGTTAGATTTTCCAGTGCTGAATCCATTTTCATGCAATCCTTTTCGAAGTGCATGTACGATTTTCCAAAGATTGTCTTTCAGTTCGGGCTGACTGCGTAACATTTCTAGGCGCTTTAATGCCCCTTCTACCAATAGCATCGGCAAGGACTTGGCAAAAATCTGAGAACGCATGTTGTACCTCAAAAACAAGATTACATCCGCATCGCCAGCGATAAAGGCGCCAATAGAAGCCATGGATTTTGCGAAGGTGGAGAAATACAAATCAACCTCTCCTTGAACTCCTTGCTCTTCGGCTGTTCCAGCACCAGTAGCACCCATGGTACCAAAGCCGTGTGCATCGTCTACAAGCAACCTGAAATCAAATTTCTTTTTTAGTTCAACGATTTCTTTAAGCCTACCCTGATCCCCAGTCATGCCGAATACGCCTTCTGTGATTAGGAGAATTCCTCCCCCCGTTTCTTGGGCTAGTTTGGTCGCTCTTTGAAGCTGCTTCTCACAACTCTCAATGTCGTTGTGTGGGAACACATAGCGTTTGCCCAAGTGCATTCTCAAGGCATCGATAATGCAGGCATGACATTCTGAATCGTACACCACTACATCTTTTCGATCCAAAAGGGCATCAATAACTGACATGATTCCTTGGTAACCATAGTTGAGGAGGTAGGATTTCTCCTTGCCAACAAAAGCAGCAAGCTCATCTTCCAATTGTTCGTGCATGTCAGTTTGTCCAGACATCATGCGGGCGCCCATGGGATAGGCAGCACCCCATTTGGCAGCAGCTTCTGCATCTGCCTTTCTTATATCTGGGTGGTTAGCTAATCCCAAGTAATTATTTAAGCTCCAAGTAAGCACTTCTTTCCCCTTAAACATCATCCTGGGAGCGATTTCACCTTCCAGTTTAGGAAATGACCAATAGCCGTCTGCAAACTCGGAGTGTTTGCCCAAAGGGCCCATATTCGTTTTTAACTTTGCAAATAAATCCAATGTGGTAGGAATTTAGAGTGTTCGAGGAAAAGGGTTCGTTTTTTAAATCAACCAAAAATAAGACTTTCCTTCCTTGGAAGCAAAAATCAGTTGGTAAGTATCAAAGCTCAAAATAAATTCCGAATTTCGCTTGAGCTCTTGTGAGCAGCCCAAAGCAAACTTTAGCGTACCTATGAAAAAAATAACCAAACTTTTGGTAGCCAATCGTGGTGAGATAGCGTTTCGAATCATGCGAACTGCCCGTGAGATGGGTATTGCCACTGTGGCAGTTTACTCTGAAGCAGACCGACTTGCTCCGCATGTACGCTTTGCAGATGAGGCCATTTGCCTAGGACCCGCTCCCTCCAATCAGTCTTATTTAGTTGCTGACAAAATCATTGCAGTTTGTAAGGAGTTGTCCGTTGATGCCATCCACCCTGGATATGGATTTTTGTCTGAAAATGCTGCTTTTGCAAGGCAAGTACGGGATGCTGGAATTTTATTTGTTGGCCCTTCTCCAGAGGCTATCGAGGTGATGGGTTCCAAGCTTGCAGCAAAGCAGGCGGTATTGGGATATGGAATCCCACTTGTACCAGGTACGGATGAAGCGATTTCTGAATTGTCTGTGGCCAAAAAGAAAGCACTTGAAATTGGTTATCCGATTTTGATTAAGGCCTCTGCTGGTGGTGGAGGTAAAGGGATGCGAATAGTTGAATCAGAAGCAGAGTTTGATGAACAAATGAATCGTGCCGTTTCTGAGGCTATTTCTTCCTTTGGCGATGGTGCTGTGTTTATTGAAAAATACATTTCTTCTCCAAGGCATATTGAAATTCAAATTCTTGGAGATCAGCAGGGTAACCTAGTGTACCTATTTGAACGGGAGTGTTCCATTCAACGGCGTCACCAGAAGGTGATTGAAGAAGCACCATCTGCAGTGGTAAGTCCAGCTATGCGAACCGCCATGGGGGAGGCTGCCATAGGTGTGGCTAGGGCTTGCAACTATTATGGAGCAGGAACAGTAGAGTTTATTGTAGATGAGCATCTCAATTTTTATTTTCTAGAAATGAATACCCGCCTTCAAGTGGAGCATCCCGTCACGGAAATGATCACAGGAAAGGATCTAGTTCGGGAGCAAATCTGGATTGCAGAGGGTAAGTCACTTACTTTCGTTCAAGAAGATTTAACCATTCAAGGACATGCAGTGGAGGTACGCGTCTATGCTGAGGATCCTAAAAACAATTTTTTACCAGACATTGGAAAGCTGGTCACCTACCGTCGTCCTCAAGGCACAGGGATTCGAGTGGATGATGGCTTCGAGGAGGGGATGGAAATTCCTATTTATTACGATCCGATGATTGCCAAATTGATTGCACATGGGGCTACTAGAGAGGAGGCTATCGATCGGATGATTCGGGCGATTGACGATTACCGCATTACGGGCATTCAGACCACGCTGGATTTTTGCCGATTTGCACTGGAGCACCCCGCTTTCCGCTCGGGCAATTTTGACACCAAGTTTGTGGAGCGTTATTTCAGACCGGAGCTTTTAGAACCCCAATTTACGGCTGAGGAAAAAACGCTGCTCGCTGCTCTTGCTGTAGAATTTTTCGAGCAGGAAGATCAGCGAGCAAACCCTAAAATTCCACTAAAGGATAATTTGTCCTCCAACTGGACCAATCGCTTAACCTGATGGCTGAACTTTTACCGATTAAGGCTTGGCGATATGCGGAAGAGCTGGGAGAACAACTCGAAAAACTTACGGCCCCCCTTTTTGATGTGGTGACTTCCAAGCAGCGGGATTTGTTGTATCAAAACCCACTGAATAGTATTCATCTATCTGTTCCACCTGAAGAAAACGGGCATTTAGCTGCGCAAAAATTACTAGCACAATGGAAATCCCGAGGAATTTTAATCCAGGACGATGTTCCGAGCATTTATGTGTATTATCAGTATTTTCGGCTCCCTGGTGAAAAAGAAGAGCGATGCAGGAAAGGGTTTGTCGCTCAAATTAAGGCAAGTGATTGGGAGGAAAAACTCATTTTGAGGCATGAAAATACCATTGTATCTGCCGTAAACGATCGAGTGGATTTACTTCGAGCTACCAAGATTCAAGTTAGTCCGACGCATGGTCTTTATGAAGATCTTACGCAGGAACTGGAACCCTTCATGGATAAGGCCATGAAGCAGCCTTTGTATGAGTTGGAAGACTACCAAGGAGTTCGCGAGGTATTGGCTCGAATTACAGACCCTAGCCTAATTCGATTGTTTTTGAAGACTTTAGCCCCTAAAAAAGTGATTTTGGCAGATGGCCACCATCGCTTAGAGGCAGCAATTACATACCGAAAAGAGCAAAGCCAAGAAAAGATTTCTTCAAGTTGGAGGGCTTCAGACTACCATTTGATGTATTTGACCAATATCTATGGAAATCATTTGGAAATTCTTCCTACACACCGCCTTTACTATGGGGAAGTACCTGATAAAGATGCCTTTTTTAAGGCAATCGAAGAATGGTTTGAGATTAGGCCATTGGGGGATTCAGCCGAACTTTCAAACTATTCCTTTCCCCGCAAGCACTCTTTTGGCTTGGTATGGGAAGATTCTGCTTTTCTGATCAAATTTCGCCAAGAGAGATTTGATCAAGTTGCCCCAAACTCACCTGAAGTCCTACGCCAATTGGATTTAGTGCTATTGCATGATGTCGTTTTTGAAAAACTTTTGGGTCTCTCCCCAGTTGAACAACGAATTACTCCGATTTTGGCTTTTGAGCGAAACTTTTCACGATGTGTGCAAGAAGTGAAATCTGGAAATGCAAAGTTTGCGATTATCACCCGAGAAATTGAATTGAGCCAAGTTATTGAAGTGTGTAACTCCGGGCAGGTTATGCCTCAAAAATCCACTTATTTCTTTCCCAAAGCTTTGGGAGGAATGTTATTTGCTACCGTTAATCAAGAAGAATTCGATGATGACTATTCCCAGTACGTTAACTAATCTTGTAGGAAAGAAGCTAATTTTGGGTTCTAATTCCCCAAGAAGACAGGAGTTGCTTCGGGGTTTAGGACTAGAGTTTGACATTCGAGTACATCCTATAGCAGAAGAACTGCCTGCGGATCTTCCTGCACAGTATGCAGCGGCTTACCTGTCCAAATTGAAGGCAGATGCATTTCCGAGCCCACTTGAGGCAAATGAGATCTTGATCACCGCCGATACTGTTGTAATTGATCGTGGAAAAGTACTTGCCAAGCCAGCAAATGAACTCGAAGCATTTGAAATGCTGAAAAGCCTATCTGGGACAACGCATACAGTCATGACGGCAGTAACACTAAAAGATCACAAAACCTCGGTCACTTTGGAGGATGAAACTCAGGTCACTTTTCGGTTTTTAGAAGAGGAAGAGATTTGGTATTACCTGAACAATTACCAACCCTACGATAAGGCAGGTTCCTATGGCATTCAAGAGTGGATAGGGTTTGTGGGTGTGAATAGTATCTCAGGCTCTTATTTTACAGTGATGGGCTTTCCCTTACACTTGGTATATGCTCAACTAAAAAAATGGATTTAAGTAATTTTTAATTGAAGAATTGTAGAAGTTGAAATTTTTAACATTCGAAACATAAAAAAAGGAAGGCGGGATTTTACCCGCCTTCCTTTTTTACTTAATTACTCGCTTTCCTTCTACTGCGAAGGAATCCATCAGGGATCCGCTGACATTCTCTTCGTCTACACGCTGTATGGCCAAGTAAAGATCACCATATTCCGAAGTGAAGCTAAGTGT